>CANEUJ010000007.1 GCA_947441745.1 Neisseriaceae bacterium
GCTCCTGAGTGAGATGTTTAGCCATTATAACTCCTTGTTGTAGTGAACAGGATTATAAACTAAATATCTTACTCCTTCATCAAATTATAAATCTTTAATCTTAAAATTACTCATTCAGGAGTTTCCTTTCACTTTAGAATCTAGCATGGTACTGTTTTCATAATTATTGGTTTAATGTTATAATGCTATATTTTTAAGGCATAAGAAACTAAATGAATCCATCTTATTTGATAATTGGTAATGGACGTGTTGCCAAGCATCTATCACATTACTTTAATTTATTAGGGCTACAAAATCAACAATACCATTATAAAGACTCTATAGAAAGATTAGAACAGAAATTACAAAACTCAACCCATATTTTAGTTCTAATAAAAGATGATGCTATTGAAGACTTTATTAAAACAAATCTCTTAGATAGGTGTACTAATAAATTAATAATCCATTGTTCAGGAGCGTTACAATCACAGTATGCTTACTCTGCTCACCCCCTTATGACATTTGGAGACAAATTATTGGATCTTGAAACGTATAAGAGTGTCCCATTTATTTGTGAATCAGAATCACTTGAATTTAAGTATTTAATGCCAAACTTACCTAACAAAGATTATTATATAGATCCTAGTAATAAAACATATTATCATGCCCTATGTGCAATTGCTAATAATTTTACAACTATTTTATGGCAAGAGATAAAAAATAGATTTGAAACTCAACTGAAAATGGATTTTAAAGTCATGTTACCAATTATGCATCAGACTATTAAAAATATAGATAATGATATAGATAATGCCCTAACAGGACCTTTAAAACGTAATGATCATTTGATTATTAATAAACACCTAGAATCTTTAAAGAATGATGAATTATCAAATTTATATCAAGAGTTTGTAAAATTATATAAAAGAAAATCTACAATAGTTGAATAAAACAATGACTAGTACTTAAGAGAATCAAGTTATTGCTAAAATATTTGTCATTGATTCCATATTAATACCATTTACTTTAACATCTTTTATTTTGCTTTAGAAAATCGAAAATAAGCAAATATAAACAACAATATCATTGGTATTGAATAAATTTGACCTAATGATAAACCTGTAGATTGAACTATTCCTGTAGCAAAAGAGTCTGGTTCACGGAAAAACTCTAAACCAAATCTAATAACACCATAACCAATAGCAAATACACAACTTATTTGTCCAGTCTTTCTTGGCTTTCTTGCATAAGTAAACATTATTATCAAAAGTACTATCCCTTCAAATAATGCTTCATATAGTTCTGAAGGATGACGTGGTAGCATCGAGCCTGAAGCGGGAAATACCATTCCCCAAGGAAGGCTGGGATTACAAAAGCGTCCCCATAGCTCTCCATTAATAAAATTCCCCACCCTACCAAAAAATAAACACATAGGAACAAATATAGCAAAAAAATCTGCTAACTCAAAGAATTTACAATGTATTTTACGTGAATATATGAAAAAAGCAAGACATACCCCAAGAAATCCACCATGAAAGGACATTCCACCATCCCATACGCTAAATATCTGTAATGGGTTAATCAAATAAAATGCAGGCTTATAAAATAAACAATACCCTAGTCTACCACCTACTATAGTTCCAAGTGCACCATAAAACATAAAATCTTCAACCATGGGAGCCGTCATAAAAGGATGCCCTAGTTTTTTTATTCTGTATTTACCAGCAACAATAACAAATAAAAAACTAAGAATGTACATTACTCCGTACCAATGCACTTTTAGTGGGCCAATACTAACGGCGATTGGGTTTATTTGTGGATACATTAACATAAAAATCTCTCCTAAAATAGTTTTTTTATTGTCATCACAGCAGAGATGTGTATATACCAGCATCACGATTTTTTAATGACGTTATTGCCACAAATTACTCACCGAGTAAGTCTTTTAGTGTTGGCTTAATCGGTTTCTCTGGTTGTTTATTCAAATAAATTAAATTAAATTTCTTTTTGTCTAGTTCAGATGATAAATCAGTGTCTTCAGGATATTTAAGTAATAAAGGAAAAAACACTGCTTTACCAATTACAGATCTACTACTACCATCCCGTGGAGATAACCCCCACATTTGTTGATATGTCATTGGATAATCTATTCCTTTTTTATTACTATAAGCTCCTGTATATAATAAAATATGTCCTGGCAATTGAACTAAAGTTACAAACGGATCAGCATTTTTAATCAAATAAGTAGATCTCTTTTTGGGGGTTAGATTACTAATATCCTCATTAAGACCAGCAAGAGCCTGATTTTTGGAATTTCGTGGCATATAAAAACCAAACATAGTAAATATAGCCTTCATCTCAGCTGAGCAGTCGTTATAAAAACCTAAATTACCCCATCCATATGGACGCCCTTGAAGAGCTTTGATTATCATTGCGAAATTACTAGGGCTCGCACTAAGTGGTAGTTGGGTAACCGTATCAGATGTAAGTAGTGCATGGCTAATTAATGCACGACCATTAGACTGTTTCACTGGAATCAAAATCTCATAATTAGTACCATGAATTGCACTTAATGGAAATATCATACCTACATAAGCACTAAATTGAAATTGATTATGTATATCAACTATAGCTACATCTGATTTTTTAACCCCCGCAAGATTAGTATAAGCAGCTTTTTGCCAGGAAGCAATAAAATTACTATCTACAAAAGCTACACCGCTAGATTTTACCCATCCTATATATTCAGGAGCCAATATCAAAGCCCATTTTTTGTCAACACTATAACCTAAAATATATAATGGCGTACCTGCATATACTGCTGATGCTTGTAGATTATCAAATGGATAACCCTCTCCTGGTATTGAGCTACTATAAAAGGCAGGGTCGTTAGTAGGTAATGCTCGAAGAGCTAAATTACTTGTTGCGATAGCGAAATTAGTATTCGAGAATTTTAGATTGTTAAAACTATTTAAGTTTATATTATTTTGAATTGCATCTAGCCATTTAGGTGTATAAGCTTGATCATTTATTCCCAAAAACTTTTGGTATTGTTCAGTATTATCAAAATGATCTATAGTAAGCAAAATTGAGTTTGCTAAATTAACTTCCGTAGTTTGTTGTGATAATATACTAGAAACAAAATACTTACTCCAAGGAGAGTTGTCACTAGCATTAGTGCCAAAATATGTATGTTTAAGTTGACTAAAACGCTCTAACTGATAATCATCATTTAGTAAATTAGTTTGATAATCAGACCTAAGAGGACTAATCCACATATCGGTATTTTGAGAGTAATTATCTAATGAAAATTGTTTCATATTAGTATTATCGGCATAAACTAGTATAGGAAAAATTAAAATTAAAACTCTAAAAATATTTAACATCTTATCTCCTGATAAATTATGGCATTATCCGCATTGATAAGTCTATTGCTTTAATATTCTTGGTAAGTGCTCCAATAGAAACTCTGTCTATCCCCGTCTTAGCATAATCAAGTATAGTATCCTTATTTACGTTACCAGACACCTCTAGTGTAGCACGTTTGTTTGTATAATTTACACATTTTTTTATGGTTTCAAGAGTCATATTATCAAGTAATATATTTCTTGCGCCAGCATTAAGAGCCTCACATAGCTCTTCAAAAGATTCTACCTCAATTTGTATAGGAATATGCTTCGGAATCTTATTAAAAGCCTCAGATAATGCTGCAGTTATTCCACCACAAGCCATAATATGGTTTTCTTTTATCAGTACTCCATCATATAAGCCATGTCTTTGATTATAACCACCACCAACTGTAACTGCGTATTTTTGGGCTAGACGCAGTCCAGGTATAGTCTTTCTGGTATCCATTATTTTTACTTTTGTGCTACTTACTATATTTACATATTCTCTAACACTAGTAGCTGTTGCTGATAATGTTTGGATAAAATTTAATGCAGTTCGTTCTGCAGTTAAAATTGATCGTGCATGTCCATTTATTTCACATAATACCGTACCAGAAGCTACATTGTCGCTGTCTTTGACATACCAAGTAATATCTATCGAAGAATCACAGATTTTAAATACCATATCAAACCAATCACAGCCACACATAATCATATCTTGATTAGTTTTTATAATTGCTTTAACTATGGTATTATCTTTAATTAAAAATCCTGTATAGTCAACTCCATTTGCTAAATCTTCATTAAGGGCTTCTACTACATTACTTGCTATGATATTAGGTGCAAATTTGATAGTTTTCATTTTATAAAACTTGGCCTTTGGGGAGTGTTGGGTGATACTGTAAGTACTTCATAGCCAGTATCGGTTACAAGGACTGTATGCTCCCATTGAGCTGATAGACTTCTATCTTTTGTAACAGCCGTCCACTGGTTGGGTAAAAAGCGTATATGCCTTTTACCTTGATTAATCATGGGTTCTACTGTAAAAATCATTCCTGATTTAATTTCAGGGCCTGATTTGGGACGACCATAATGAAGTACCTGAGGGTCTTCATGAAATACCTGCCCCACCCCATGGCCACAAAACTCTTGTACAACACTATAACCATTTTTTTCTGCATAAGTTTGAATTGCATAACCAATGTCACCAAAAAAATTCCCTGGTTTTACTTGATTAATTCCAAGCCACATACATTCATATGTAACTTTACATAAACGTCTAGCATGTTCACTGACATTACCAACATAAAACATCCGAGAATTATCACCATGATAACCATTTTTATTAACTGTAATATCTATATTTATAATATCACCATTTTTAAGTGGTTTATCATTAGGTATACCATGACAAATTTCATTATTAACTGAAGTACATATTGATTTAGGATAAGCATAAAGATTTGGATCTGGTTTATAATTCAGAGGCGATGGATATGCTTCTTGAACTTTGGTAATATAATCATAACATAGTTTATCAAGCTCATTTGTAGTAACCCCAGGTTTCACAAATGGAGTTATATAATCAAGTACCTCTGCAGCTAGTTTGCCTGATACTTTCATACAGTCGATATCTTTTGCGGTTTTTATTACTATATTCATATTTTCTCTTAATAACTAATATTCATTATTTGTTTAATTTCATCCAATGTTTCTCTTGCAGTTTCGGTAGCTTTTTCAGCACCATCGGCTAATATATTTTTTATTAGATTAGTATCACCTTCATAAGCCTTAGCGTTTTCCCTAAATTTACATTGTTCGACTTCTATAGCATCGACTAGCGGTGTCTTGCACTCAAGGCAGCCAATGCTAGCACTAACACAGCCATTTTTGGCATAATTTTTTACATCATCTACGCTATAAACAAGGTGAAGTTGCCATACAGGACATTTCATAGGGTCACCCTTATCCGTGCGTCTAACTCGTGCTGGATCTGTTGGCATTTCCCGAATTTTTTTGGATATACTATCTATGCTTTCACGAAGTTTGATGGTATTATTAAATGACTTTGACATTTTTTGACCATCAATACCAATTATTTTAGGAGTGTCACTTGTTAATTCTTGTGGCTCAGTCAAAATAACTCGAGATTTATTTTCTAAAAACGCAAAGAGCCTCTCTCTTTCTCCAATAGATAAATTAACGGCATCTGTTAATAAAAATCTAGCTTTTTCAAGAGCCTCATCGTCACCATTTTGTTGATAATTAACTAATAAAGCTTGATATAAATCAGATTTTTTCTTACCTAGCTTTCTCATTGCTTCAAGTGCTTTTTGTTCAAAACCTGGTTCTCGTCCATAAATATGGTTAAAGCGTCTGGCGATTTCACGAGTTAATTCTACATGAATAACTTGATCTTCGCCAACAGGTACAAATTTTGATTGGTAAAGTAATATATCGGCACTTTGTAATAATGGATACCCCAAAAAACCATAAGTATCTAGCTCTTTAGAAGATAAGCTTCCCAACTGATCTTTATATGAAGGCACCCTCAAGAGCCAAGATAATGGAGTAATCATCGATAATAAAGTATATATCTCAGAATGCTCTGCCACTTGAGACTGGATAAAAATAATAGCTTGAGATGGATCAACTCCACATGCTAACCAATCAACAACCATATCATGAATATGATGTTCAATATCTTTGGTATTTTCATAATTACTAGTTAAAGCATGTAAATCTGCCACCATAAAGTAGCAGTCATGCTCATATTGTAGCTCTACCCAATTTTTTATAACTCCATGATAATGTCCTATATGTAGACGTCCTGTTGGACGCATTGCAGATAATACTCTGGAATAATCATTCATATATAATCTATCTCTTACATTAACAAAGATAATATTAAATTAACAATGGTCAAATATATGGGTTGAATTATATATGTAAGACCACCAATCATTAGTAAAAATATTAAAATAAACATACCATAAGGTTCGCTCTTGGCATATTTATTAGCTTGTACATTTGGTAGCAATGAAAACACAATACGCCCACCATCAAGTGGTAGAATAGGTAATAAATTTAAAAGCATCAGGCTTATATTAATAGAAATTCCTGCTTGAGCTGTTAAGTTAATGGGTGTACCAAAATAACTATCAAGATAGAATGATAGCTTTAGAAAAATAGCCCATATTAAAGCCATAGTAAAATTTGCCAAAGGGCCAGCTAGCGCAACCCACAGAATATCTCGTTTTGGGTTATGTAATCTACCAAAATTAATCGGTACAGGTTTTGCCCAACCAAAAATAAATCCACCAAAAAGAATACCTATTAGAGGAAATAATATCGTACCAATCGGATCAATATGATGTAATGGGTTTAATGATAATCGCCCCATGATTTTTGCGGTATTATCACCGTGGCGATTGGCTACATATGCATGTGCTGCTTCATGAAATGTAATTGCAAAAATAAGCGGTATAGCATAAACTGCTATTTTTTGAATAACTGATAATCCTTGCATAACTAGAAGTTTACCTTATTTACATGTTTTTTAAGCACATCTCTAAATTGAGCTTTGATTACTTCGATACCATTCGTTGTTTCAGCTTCAAATCTCAATACTAAAACTGAAGTAGTATTAGAAGCTCTAACTAAACCAAATCCATTTTTATACTCTACACGCAAACCATCAATAGTGATTATATCTGTATTACCAGGAAATTTGGCTGTTTTTTGTAAGAGTTCAATTATTTTATGCTGTTCGCCATCACCTACGCTTATATTAATTTCAGGTGTTGCAACAGAATTTGGAAGAGCATTTAGAAGTGCTGATGGATCATCAACTTTTGATAATATCTCAAGAAGTCTAGCTCCAGCATAAACACCGTCATCAGCTCCATTCCAGCGGTCATTAAAGAATATATGCCCTGACATTTCACCAGCCAATTTAGCACCTATTTCTTTAATTTTAGCCTTAATAAATGAGTGTCCTGTTCTACACATAATAGGAACGCCACCATATTCTCCTATCCATGAAGCAAGTAAGCGTGAAGATTTAACATCATAAATAATCTTAGCTCCTGGATTATTTTCTAAAATATCAGCGGCAAATAGCATCATCTGGCGATCAGGGTAGATTATATTACCATCATTGGTAACAACTCCTAGACGATCTGCATCTCCATCAAAAGCTAAACCTACTTCAGCCCCAGGATTCTTCACCGCTGCAATTAAATCAGATAGGTTTTCTGGTTTTGAAGGATCAGGGTGATGATTAGGGAAATTACCATCTACATCACAATATAAACCTAAAACCTTAGCTCCCATACGGCGATATAGTTTTGGAGCAATTTTGCCTGCAACCCCATTGCCACAATCAATTACTATTGAAATATTGCGTTTTAGTTTAACATCTCCAGTTATTTTTTTGATATATTGCTCTGAGACATCATGAATATAATGAGTTGCTGTAGCACCATCATTGTATTTACCACTTATAAGACGACTATGTATAGTTTGTATAGCGTCTCCTGATAATGTACTACCATCCATAACCATTTTTAACCCATTATATTCAGGTGGATTATGGCTACCTGTAATCATTATTCCAGACATTGTTTCTAACTCATAGTTAGCAAAATATACCATTGGTGTAGTTACTTCACCAATTTCATATACATCACAGCCAGCTAATAAAATCCCTGCAATTAATCGCTTAGATAAAACTGGGCTTGTTAGTCTTCCATCATAACCTACTACCAAACCTTTTACTTTCGCTTCAATTGCCATAGTTCCCAAAACTTTTCCAATACCCTCAACAACATCAGGAGTTAGTTGCGTTTCAACTACACCTCGGATATCATATGCTTTAAAAATTTCTACAGGATATTTCATCTTTTATTTGCCTATCACAAAATATGTTTATATTAATATGTCATGCAGTCTTATAGCACAACATGAAGTCAATATTACTATCAAATAACAGTTAGTTTTAATTAGCTAAATACTTATAAACTTTATCAGTTATAATAACGTATGCCAAAAAACCAGATTACGATGCGTTATTTTAACATAATATTTAATTGTAAACCCCATTTATGCAACTAAGCCAAATTTCATTTAAACAATTTATATCAAAACTAGCCGTTGTTGTCGTGGCTACATACGCTCTTATTATAGCTACATCATTGCTTCTTACACTAGTTTTATACCTTGGTATAAATATCTATAAAACTAAAATCGAACATTTAATTATCGATAAAACTGGATATAATTTAACAATTTCAAATATTCATATAAAAATAAGTAGCACCCTAGCTCCTAAAATAATACTTAATGATACTAAACTAGTAAACTCACAAAATCCTAAACAAGTATTTGAGATAAAATATCTAGAAGTAACTCCATCATATAGTAGTATATGGAAACTAAGCCCAATTTTTTCGAAAATAGATATTAATGGAACAGATCTAAATTTTGAACGTTTAGAAGATGGTAGTATATTTCTAAATGGTTTTAAAATAAATAATACTAATAACCCTAATAAACCAGAGTCCAAATTTGATATTGAAGATATTTTATTAAAACAACAGCAAATTAAACTTTCACACATCAATGTTAATTATATAGATCATAAATCTAATTTACCCAAAATATCATTATATAATCTAACCACAACCCTTGAAAAACATTATGCTAATAAGCATAGCTTGACATTATCTATTGGTTCAAGCCTTGATAAGCAGGATAATATAATAAATGGCACTCTCTCTTGGACGGGGAGAAAACTAAGTAATTTTGAATCTTTAGAAGAAGCAAAGCTTACAGTTGCTACGACTGAGAGTAATGTAATTGATGCTAAAATCAAAAATAATAAACTACAGTTTTTCTATGCTAATTTTGATATTAAAAATCTTAATTACATAATGTCACGTCACCAAAATTTGATGAATTTTCCACAATTAGGTGGAAGTATTAAGATATCCTTAGTCAATAATGACCATTATACATTTGAAGCCAATAATCTAACTGTATCAACCGACAAAGGCTATGTTTTTGATAATAAAAATATCACTGGAAATTATACCATTAATAAGCAAGGTTCTTTAAGTATACTAAACACTGATTTAAGTATGTTTAATAACCTAGCAGCGATTGTTCCTATAACAAAAAAATTATTTATTAATGGAGAAATAGAGTTAGTCAAATTATCTTGGATAGGTAATATAGTACACCCAACAAATTTTAATATAGCGGCAAAATTTACTAATCTAGGAATAAAATCAAATAATGAAGATATACCAAGCTTTAATAATATAAGCGGTAATTTATCACTTACCAAAGAAAGTGGTACACTTAATCTTACTCTTAAAGATAGTACTCTTTTGTATCCTAAAGTATTCCTGGTTCCTTATAAATTTAATTCACTAACAACAAAACTAAACTGGCAAATTAACCATGATAAAAGTTTTGAGGTGGATTTAGCTAATACAAATATTGACGAAGTGGACTTTAAAGGGAATGTAGAGGGTAAATTCTCATATACTGAAAGCAGTAAAGGATTTTTGTATTTAACAGCACATATTGATAAGATATTAACCAGTAAGGTTGGGGACTTTTTACCAATAGTAATTGGAATGCCAGTACATAAATGGCTAAATGATGGGTTAATTGGTGGTTATGGTAAAAATGCTAATTTATTACTTAGTGGATATTTATCTGATTTTCCATTTACTAATGGTGCAGGTAAATTTTATATTGATGCTGATGTTGATCATGCCAAATTAAACTACGTAGATACTTGGCCACCACTTGAAGATATTATGGGTAAGTTTCAAATTCGTAATCAAAAAATCATTATAAAAGCTAATAGTGCCAAAATTTCTGGAAATAATATAGAAAGTGCTATTGTTATTATTCCTGATATGACGGCATCTGACGAAGTATATCTAACTGCAGATGGGATTGCATCAGGTAGTACCAGTAAATTTATGAATTATTTAAGTCAAACCCCAGTTAATGAAATAATTGGTCATATACCTGATAGAGTTACTACATCTGGTGATGGTAGAGTTGCTATTCATCTAATGGTGCCATTCTCAGATCCATTACACACCAAAGTAAATGGTTCCTATGATTTTAGCAACAACTCAATTAAATTTGATGATTTACCAATACCACTATTAACCAATACCAACGGTAGTTTATTTTTTAACGAACAGGGTCTTAAGATTGATGCAATAAATACTGAAACCCTTAATTCAAAAGCCAAATTAGCTGTAGTTACTGATAAAGTTGGAACAATGCATTTTAGTGTTTTTTCCCCTAATCTTAATTATACAAAATTAAGTAATTTTTATTTACCTTTTATATCATCAATCTTTATGGGTAATTCACCAACTTATATAAATTTTGACATCGCCAAAAAAGGAATTCTTAAAATATCCGCTAATAGTAATCTAGAAGGTGTGACAGTTTTAGCTCCAGCACCAGTTGGCAAGGAGTCAACTACTATTGGTAGTATGGGGTTTAGCTTAGAACCATCTACAAATGGGATTAATATAAACTTTGATTACGCTAATACTTTATATGGCAATGTATTACTTGATCCAAATGGAAAACTAGAAAACACACTTATATCAGTTGGCAGCTCCAAATTACCAACTGATACAAGTAATCATCCCAAAATTTTAATAGCTATGAATACAAAATATATTGATGCTGAGTCATGGATTCAAACTGTTTTACATACAATTACCCCCCCCAAAGAATCATTTATATCATCTCAAAACTATTCGGCTTATAGTGCTAACCATGAGAGTTCAACTAATATTTTTCCAATAGAATTACTCTTAAATACTCCTAATCTAATGTTAAGTTCTATTAATTATCAACAAGCTAGTAGTGATCTACTAGTTAGTAAAAACCAGATTTTATTTAACTTGAATAATACTTTTACTGATGGTTTGGGTAGTTTTATAATTTCAACTAAAACTCTCAATATTATTCTTAATAAATTTAATTTAATAAAATCAACCAGTAATAAACCAACCAAAAAACCCGAAAACACTAGCAATCAGTTTGCAAATCTAAATCAAATTAAAACATTAAATACCAATGAATCAATTATAGACCCCAAGAAACTACAATCATTAGTTGAATCTGTGACGAATAAAGCTATGAGTGTACCTAATATTAATTTAACTATTAATAATTTTTACTATGAAAATGTAAGATTAGCATCAGCTCATGTCAAATTAAAACCGCAAGGTGGAGATTTAATTATAGAAAGCAGTCAAATTACTGGCAATGATATACAGGTTGATTTTAATGGGGCTAACTATTGTTTGGAATGCACACAAAATAAATCATTTGTCGAAATTTTGGCTAATATCAAAATCATAAACCTAGGTAATGTATTTAATGTTTTTGGGTATGGTGCTGTTGTTGAAAGCGGTAGCGGAAATGTTGAAGCCACACTTCAGTGGAATGGTAAACTACATGATTTTAACTTAGACCATACAATTGCTGCGATTAAAGTTGACCTTAATAATGGTAAATTTCTAAAAGTAAGCACTGGTGGTATATTTGGTGAAATAATAGGTATTCTTAATTTACAAACTCTAACTAATTTTATTCGTCTTGATTTTAGTCAATCTTTTTCAAATGGCTTTTATTTTGATCGCCTAAAAATTACTGCATATTTATTAAATAATATATTAAGTATTAAATCACTATATATGACTGGTCCATTAGCAACAATTCAAAGTTATGGAACTATTAACATTAGTGATGAGACTATTGATACATATATGAATATAACCCCTAAACTTGGAACAAGCTTTGCTATTGGAGCAGGTGCCGCAACACTGAGTCCAATTGCGGGGCCTATTGTGGGGGTTGCTGTATATGCTGGGGAATGGGCTTTAGGAGACCCATTAAATAAGCTATTTTCATTCGGATTTCATATAACTGGCTCTTTGAAGAACCCTACTATTACTAAAACCAAAATTTCAGATCAAGCACTTAGTAATCTTAATTCTGCATTAGGTCTAAGCACAAGTGAAATAAGTAATACGAAATAGCATAATTAAAGAATAAAAGAGTATTTTATCTTTATGTTTTGAGGTATGGCTCAGAAAATGGGTTCCATTTGGGTTTGAAGCGTGGAGTTGCTATAACCACTTGATATAATTTGAATAATTTAATTATGCGATTGATTAATTTTTTAATTAGTTTAGATGTATAATCATCAGATAACAATTCTAAAGATGCTGTTAGATTAGTTATTACAACATATAAACTCGACTCATTTAACTCTAATTTAGGATAGACCTTATACAATAACTGCAACGCTTGTGCCAAATGATTAAAAACTGAAGCATCAATCTGCCTTGTATCTTCTTTTACAATTTGCTTCAAAATCTTATTTATAGAATTAGTATAAGTATAAACATCATGTATATATGCATAACGCTTTGCAATATGAGTAATTAGCTCATGGCGAATTATTTTTAAATTTTGTGTAAACTCATTACGTAGGCTATCAAGTAATGTTATTTTATAATTTACTGCTTCAAAATCAGTTTGCTTCTCTAACAGTAAAAATATTTCATTCATGATTTTAAATGATTTTTTAAGATTAAAGCGGATAATCTGAAGTACACTTTGTGGAAAAATTAATATTTCTCCAAGGACTCCAATACCTAAACCAACTAGAGTATCTAAAACACGATTGTGAATAAACTCGTTAAGTGTAATGGGTGGTTTTAATAAATAAAATGATGCAGTCACTAATATGGTTACAAAAGCAATACCCAGAAGGTAATTTACTCTAATATAATAATAAGTTAAGAATATAACAATTACACAGAGATATAATGTCAAGGGATGAGCTTCAAATAAATAGCCACCTATAACAGCACCAACAATAGCACCAATTACAGTACCAACTAAGCGCTCCACGGCTTTTTTGACAGAAAGCCCCAGATGAGTTTGATTTATAATTACAATTGGTAAATAAACCCAAAGTGGATTGGTAAGATTGTATATCTGTGTTATAAAAGATGCTATTATTATACATAATGCCACGCGAAAAGACTGCTTAAGTAATATAATGCTTTTATCAGGCGGTATAATATCAATTTTAACAAGCGGTAATATGGATATACACAAAGTAGTAAATAATAATGCGAAACTCCAGCCACTAAAGATATCAATTAATATTGGTTTCAAATCATATAGATTTAAATGAGGATAAAATGCATAAAAAACTAATACATATACTGTTATAAAAACTCCAATTGCTCTACCGCCCGATACATACCTCGATATACATAAAGGGAAAAACACTAAGCTAGCCAATAAAATAATATAATATGATCCCTGAACTAAAGTTGCAAGTCCAGTAATAGCTATAAAAATAAAAGTTAGTAAAGCATAGCCAATAACATGTAAAATTTGCTGTTTTTTAGTTATACCAATTCTGAAGTAAATTATAAATAAACAAAACAATATACCCCAAAAAAAAGTATTAAAATCTTTGTGATATAGATAAAGCGTTATTGAGGAAAATACCACAGATAAGGTAACAATTGATGCTACAATAAAATCTGCTTTATTTTTAAACAACATAATACCCCTATTTTAAAGACCATCACTGTTATTATATAATAAATTATAACATAAAAAAACCTCGAGCATGACGAGGTTTTTAAAATTAATAAGTTGTTAGTTATACAGCCGCCCACTCTGGATGGGCATTTTTTGGCCCCAATTCATAAGGCCCAAACTCATCAACTTGAATTATATCATTTGAATGTTTTGCTGCTGTTTTCAACAGATCCAACTCATTACTATTGATTATACCTAGTTCAAGAGCCTTACTAGCAAGTTTATGCGCACTACCTTTAGGTAGTTTATTATCCTTAATAGCTTTATGTATTTTATCTTTTATCGAGTTAGTTAATAATACGTCTTGGAATGCTATTTCTACCCTACCAATTAAATCATTATAATCATTTGGTATATAACACATAGCTTTAAACGCCAAACGTGTATCACTATCACTTTGTAAATTATGGCTAATTAGTTTTTCGAGCTTATCACTTGGTTTCTTGTATGGTTTACCATAAGGAAATACCAGGGCTTTTAATATACATCCAACATATGACACACCAAAATTATCCATTACTTCAGATAATGCAGTTTGTGCACTAAATAAACAATGTTCCAATACCCATTTAACAAATATCTCGTCAGATTTACGTTCACCATTATCTTTAAAATATTTTAAAGTAGCACAAGCCATATACAAATAACTCATAGTATCCCCGAGTCTGGCTGAAATACGCTCTTTGAGTTTTAGATTGCCACCAATAAAGATAATTGCCGAGTTTGAAACAAGAGCAAAAGCACTAGATAATCGTGTGATTTTCTTGTAATAGCTATTAAATTTAGAATTAGAATACCCATTAGCAAAGATACCAGCAGTATAAGCATGAAATATAGCTCTTACTTTGGTTTGTGTAGCATAACCTACAAACCCAAACATTGCTTTATCAAAATCTTTAAAGCCATTTTCACCCATTAATGATTCATATATAGTTCTTAGATACGGATGACACTGCATCATTCCTTGACCATAAATTAATAAATTACGCGTCATTATATTAGCACCCTCAACAGTTATACTAACTGGAGCACCTTGATAAGCACGTGCGAGATAATTATTTGGCCCCATAATAATAGCTCGTCCTGCATGAATATCCATAGCACCATTTAATACAGTTCGTCCATTTTCAGTCAAATGATACTTAGAAATCGCTGATGCAACTGCAGGTTTAATACCCTCGTCTACTGACCCAACAGTAAACTGACGCGTTGCATTCATCATATACGTTAAGCCACCCATTTTAGCTAATTGATCCTCAACTCCCTCAAAGCTACCAATAGAGACTTTAAATTGTTCACGGATTACGGCATAAGCTGTTGTAGTAACAGTTGACATAAGAGCATTGGCTGTACCACAAGCAGGAAGAGAAATAGATCTACCAATAGATAAACATTCAACTAGCATTCTCCAACCCTCACCTGTCATTGCTTGACCACCAATAACCCACTCCATTGGAATAAATGCTTCTTTTATACGAATAACACCATTCATAAATACTTGATTTAGTGGTAATAAACGATTACCTATTTCAAGTCCAGGGTGATTATGAGGCAATAATGCACAAGTAATTCCAGCTTTTCCGACACCTGCTAGTAGATTATCAGGATCATCTAGTTTAAATGCTAGACCTACAAGTGTTGCAATAGGGGCAAGTGTAATATAACGTTTGTCTACGTTAGTTAATTTAATACCCAATACCTGCTTACCATCATGTTCGCCATAGCATACAGTACCTTTATCAGGAATTGAAGTAGCATCAGATCCAGCTGTTGGGCCTGTTAATGCAAAACATGGTATCTCTTGACCAATAGCTAAACGTGGTAGATAATAATTTTTTTGTTCTGTAGTACCATAATGATACAATAGTTCTCCTGGACCTAATGAGTTTGGAACCATAACTGTTACAGCACCTGATACTGTTCTTGTTGCGATTTTAAGGACAATTTCTGAGTGAGCGGCAGCAGAAAAACCTTTACCACCATACTCTTTTGTAATAACTAGACCAAAAAATCCTTTTTCACGAAGATAATTCCATACCTCAACTGACATATCCCCTTCTACATGGGTAACTTGCCACTCATCAATCATACTACATAGAGTTGTAGTTTCGTTATTCAAAAAATCTTGTTCTTCTTGTGATAGAGTGAATTTTTTAATCTCGTGGAGACGTTTAAAGTCAGGCATTCCGCTAAATACTTCTTTTTCATACCAAGGATCACCTGCATCCAGGGCTAGTTTTTCGGTCTCTGAAATACTAGGAATGACTTTTTTTGCTACAAAGTAAATAGGTTTACTTAATATCCACCTTAATGGCTTGATATTAAAAATTACTACTATAGCTAAATATATAAAACTAAATAAGCTATAGACTCCCATAGATATAGTATCTCTAAATAATACACATGTTAAACCGAGATAGATAAGCATTGCTATTGTCCATACTAATAAACGCGGTGTAGTATATAAAAGCACTAAAGTTAAGAATACAAATCCTAGTACAAATATAGTTGTCATTTTGAACCCTTTTTAATAGTTTATTTAATATTGTAACATATTTTTAAGCTGCAAATTTTTTGCTAAGTGCTGATTTATCAATTTTGCCTACCAAGGTTTTTGGTAACTCTTCAACAATATGAATATGCCTTGGTACTTTATAGGCTGTAAGCACTTTTCTACATTTAGCTATGATATCAGCTTCTTGAAGATGTAACCCTTCTTTAAATACTATAAATGCTAATATAGCTTCTCCGCTAATTTCATCAGTAACTCCAATTACAGCTGATTCCTTAATTTCTTTGAAATTATCAAGCACAGACTCAATCTCAGCTGGATATACATTAAATCCTGATACGATAACCATTTCACTTTGACGCCCACTGATAAATAATTTACCCTGTTTATTAAAATAGCCAAGATCTTTAGAGTTGAACCAACCATCTGCATCAAAAGCAGCTTTAGTTTGTTCAATATTATTCCAATAACCACTCATTAATTGCGGGCCTCGCACCCATATTACTCCCGTCTCACCCACTGGTAATTCAGCTCCTGTAGTGATATCACGAATTGCAACCTCAGTAGATGGAATAGGATAACCAACAGACCCATCAAATGCTTCTCCAATTATATTCATTGTAACAGCAGGAGAGGCTTCGGTCATTCCATAGCAGTTACTTGGTATCACATTTGTTACATCAAACCATTTGTCTGCTACAGATTTTCGTGCTGGCATCCCACCTGCGACGCTATATTTGAAATAAGGAAACTTTTGACTCGTAAATTCAGAAGAGTTTAATAAATGATTATATAATGTATCTAGAGCACTAAAAACTGTAAATTTACTTTTATGGAGTACTTTCACCATAGCTTTAACATCACGCGGGTTAGCTATCATTACATTTTCGCTACCAGTAAAGAAGAAAGTAAATAAATTAGCAGTTAGAGAAAATATATGATACAAAGGTAGTGCATCAATAACAACCTCTTTATCTATTGGACCAACTGTTTTTGTTAACCATGGATGAATCTGATTCAAATTTGAAACTATACTACTATGTAATAACATTGCTCCTTTTGGACTTCCCGTAGTTGCACCAGTGTATTGGATAAAAGCAACATCTTTAGAATCAACACTAAATTTACCAATCTCAGGAACCGATTTATATACCAAACCCCTAAAATCATGTGCAGTATAATCATAGCTCACATCACTTCGTTTGATATATTTGATAGCTAAATTAAATATAATTCGTTTGTATAGTGGATACAAATCAGCATATTTTGTTACTATAACATGCTCTACACTATGTTTGTTATATAGAGTATTTAATTTTGCTGCCATCATATCAAGTACTATTACAACTTTAGCCCCTGAGTTTTCAAGTAAAAAATCAATTTCACTCGCTGTATAAAGTGGGTTGATATTAACAACAATCGCTCCGATTTTAAGAATTGCAAATATAGAAAGTGGGTATTGAATTAGATTTGGCATTATTACCGCAACTCTATCCCCATGCTTAATCCCTAACTCAAGTAGTGATGAAGCGAGGTTATTGACATACTCGCTTGTTTGTTTATAGTTTATAGATACACCATTAGCAGTGAAAGCCCTGTTAGTGGCATATTTCTCACAAACCTTAATGAATAAATCGTTTAGTGTTTGTTTATCTTCAGAAATTGTTTCAGGCATACCCTCAGGGTAGGAATTTAACCAAATTTTGTCCATAATTAGCTCTCTATAAATATTTCAATTCAATATTATTAACATCTACTAATATATTATAACGCCTCAAAAACTCCTGCCGCACCCATGCCTGTACCAATGCACATAGTTACTAATCCATAACGTTTACCTGTTCTTTTAAGTCCATGAAGTATTTTGGTAGTAAGCACTGCACCTGTTGCACCAAGTGGATGCCCCATAGCTATAGCTCCACCTGTTGGGTTTACAATACTAACATCAAGTCCCAAATCATGAATAACAGCCAAACCTTGAGCCGCAAAAGCTTCGTTCAGCTCAATCCAATCAATATCTTTTAGGCTAAGCCCTGCTTGTTTTAGTGCTAAAGGAACAGCTTTTACAGGGCCAATACCCATTATTCGAGCAGGTACTCCAGCTACTGCAAAACTTAAAAACCTACCGATTGGTTTTAGATTATGTTTTTTAAGATACTCCTCACTGACCAATACAACAGCAGCAGCTCCATCAGTCATTTGCGAGCTATTACCTGCTGTCACTGTGCCTTTCGCTGCAAATGCTGGGCGAAGTTTACCCAAAGTATCAACTGTAGTATCAGCTCTAATACCATCATCTGTATCAATTACTAGCTTTTTATCTATTATTTGATTAGTTTTTAAGTCAGGTAAATGATGAGTTACTTCAACTGGTATGATTTCATTTTTGAAATAGCCGTTAGTAATAGCATTAGCTGCCTTTTGATTGCTATTTGTAGCAAATATATCTTGAGCTTCACGACTTATTTTCCATTCGTTAGCAACATTCTCTGCAGTAATCCCCATACCAAAAGCAATTGCAAGATTTTCATCTTTTTTAAATACTTCTGGACTAATGCTCCAATCATTACCGCCCATAGGTATCATACTCATAGATTCAACACCACCCGCAACAGCTACTTCATAGTCTCCGTTAGCAATTGCGTTAGCCGCTATGGCAATAGAGTTTAACCCCGAACTACAATAACGATTCACAGTGAGTCCTGGAACAGTATCAGGGAATCCCGCTAAAAGTGATGCTACTCTGGCTATATTGGTACCTTGTTCGGCTTCAGGAAAGGCACAACCAATAATTACATCTCCAATATCTTTGGGGTCAACTTTTGATATCGCAACAGTTTTTTGAAGAATTTCAGCCAATAAATCATCAGGTCTAGTTTTACTAAATCCGCCCTTTTTCGCTTTAGTTAGTGCTGATCTTTGGGCTGCAACAATATATACAGGTTTGTTCATTTTTTTAAATCCTTGTCTAATTAATTACGTAATGGTTTGCCTTTTTCTAGCATATGAGTTATTCTGTCGGCAGTTTTTTCACTAGTTGCTAGCTCGGCAAATTTGGTTTTTTCAATTTCTAAAACCCAGTCTTCACTAACGACTGAGCCTTTTTCAATTTCACCACCACACATTACTTTTGCGATATTACGGGCTATAAATAAATCATGCTCTGATATTTGACCACCTGCAAACATATTAGCCAATAACCCATTAACAGTTGCAATACCTTGTTCACCAAATACCTCAAATACTGGAGCTACAGGTGGACGAAATCCTGATACCGCCATATATTTAGCTTTTTCTTTGGCAATCATAAGAATCTCACGACTATTCATAACTATGGTATCAGAGTCACGTAAGAACCCCATTTCTTGAGCTTCACGAGCAGAACCCGCAACTTTAGCAAGAGCTAAGTTTTTATAACGATTTTCAAAGTCTTTCCAAGGGTCAATAGCATATGATGCACGATACGCCATTTCAGTAGTACCACCCCATCCAGGTAATAATCCAACTCCAGCTTCAATAAGACCAATGTACGATTCAAGAGCCGCTACAGCCCCATGGCAATGAAGTAAAACCTCACAGCCTCCACCAAAAGCAAAACCTTTAATTGCGGCTATTATTGGAATTTTACTATAGCGAATTTTTCGAACAATAACTTCATGTCCACGGCTAACTATCTCATCAACACCTTTTTGACCATTCATCATAATCGAAAAGCCAAACTCTTCCAGATTAGCTCCAGCTGAGAAAATATCTTTTTCTTGCCAAATAACCATTGAAGAGCATTTGTCAGTTGCTACATCAATTGCAGCTTCAATACCATTTAAAACATCCATGTTAATTGTACACATTTTAGTTTTAAATGACAATATCCCAACATTATCTCCAGTATGCCATAGTTTTACACCATCATTTTCATACAATACATGTACTGGTACATTAGTTTTTTCATTTAGTACCAAATCTTGGAATAATTGACGCTCATAGACTGGTAACATCTGCCTAGTTACAAAGCTATTAGATTTTACTTCATAATATTTATTATCGAGATAAACACCATCCTTATTATTAAACACCCAAAGAGGAAGAGCAACTTTACCAAGGCCTAATCCTTTATCAATATCATCTTTTATCCAATTAGCGATTTTAGACCATCCAGCTTGTTGCCAAATTTCAAAAACA
>CANEUJ010000008.1 GCA_947441745.1 Neisseriaceae bacterium
AGATTCCTGCCGCCATTGCTACATCTAGTGACTGTTTTAATATTACTAATGGAAACACCATCACTGGTCTAAGCAATAATTGTCCAAATGTAACAAAATTAGTTATCCCGACCGATATAACAGCTATTGGTGAGGGTGCATTCCAGGATAACAGAGTACTTACAAGTGTAACTATGCCGAATGTAACAACTATTGGTTATCGTGCATTCTATAACACACCACTTACAAGTGTAATTATGCCGAATGTAACAACTATTGCTACGGATGCATTCAGGAATAACAAAGCACTTACAAGTGTAATTATGCCGAATGTAACAACTATTGGTGGTGCTGCATTCTATGGTAACACCGCACTTACAAGTGTAAATATGCCGAATGTAAAAACTGTTGGCTTTGCTGCATTCAGATTTGACGGTCAACTTAATACTGTAGGAGATATGCTTGAGCTAACAAATATTGGTCCACAGGCTTTTTCTTTCACATCACTTACGAGTTTAGGTATGCCTAAGGTAATAACTATTAGTGCTAGTGCATTCGAGGGTAACGGCTCGCTTACAAGTGTAATTATGCCGAATGTAACAACTATTGGTACGGATGCATTCAAGAATAACAAATCACTTACAAGTGTAGATATCCCTAATGTGCAAGCTATTGGTGATTATGCATTCTATGGTAACACCGCACTTAAGAGTGTACATATGCCTAGTCTAATAACTATTGGTAAGCAAGCATTCGATGGTTGCAATCTACTTGAGAGTGTAAAATTTTCAACTGTAGAAGTATGTAAGAGTATATTTACTGCTAATACAGATATATGTAAATGACCAATTAGTAACTAATGCCACCCACTTAAGTGTATTAAGTGGATGGCATGATAAATACGTAACATAAAACCCCTAACTAAATTAGGGGTTTTATGTTATCAAAAATGGCTATTGCATTTCATGCTTGAATTCGTGATAAAAAATTAATATTTGCTGCAATGCACTATTGAAGTGCTATTATTTATGTTATAATCATAGAAGTTTTATTTTTAGGGAGGTTTAATGAGATTATTAGTTTCAAAGTTTAATCTTGGGGATTGGGCCGCACGTTATCTTTGTGATAAAATTAACAAATTTAAACCCACAGAGTCCAAGCCTTTTGTTTTAGGTTTACCTACTGGTGATACACCGTTGAATATGTATAAACAGCTAATCAAATTTAACCAACAAAAACTTATTAGTTTTAAAAACGTAATAACTTTCAATATGGATGAGTATGTTGGTTTAGCAGAAGATCATCCAATGTCTTATCACTATTATATGCAAAATAATTTTTTTAAATATATTGATATTAATCCTAAAAATATTAATATTCTCAATGGCAATGCCACTTATCTAGAGTATGAATGTAAAGTCTTTGAAGAAAAAATTGCTTTTTATGGTGGGATAAACCTAATAATTGGTGGAGTTGGTGATGATGGTCATATAGCTTTTAATGAGCCTAGCTCATCACTTAACTCTGTTACTCGTGTCAAATCACTTAATTATACTACAGTTCTTGCAAACTCTCGTTTTTTTGATAATAATCCCGATAAAACCCCAAATATTGCTCTTACTATGGGAATTAAAACTATTTTAGATTCTAATGAAGTGCTGATTTTAGCTAATGGTATAAATAAATCAATAGCATTGTCAAATGCGATTGAAGGAGCTGTTTCTAGTATGTGCCCTATAACGGCATTGCAATTACATAGAAATGCTGCTATCATATGTGATGAATATGCAGCATATGAATTAAAGCTAAAAACAATACGCTATTTTGAAAATCTAAAGGACGACTACGATGCACTAGAGAATCAATTAGCTAAGATGGGAACTACACTTTAAAGTTTTATAAGTATGATATAATATGTCCAATCTAAAATCAGTTACTAGTGATATTCGTTTATTCAAACCAAGTAAAAGTTTTTGTGATATTGCTAATATCAATTCTATAATTCTAGATTCATTAAACAATGAAGCTAAGATGGACTACCCACTATTTTGGGCAAATCTTGCTAAAAAACACATCCATTGGCATCAACCATTTACAAAAATCCTCAATGAAGATAATCCTCCTTTTTTTAAATGGTTTGAAGACGGGGTGCTAAATGTTTCTTATAATTGTCTTGATAGACATTTAGTGAATAACGCTAATAAAACAGCTATTATTTCTGAGTCAGATAGTGGAATTATTGAAAAAGTTAGCTATAAAGAATTATATTCTAAAGTATCTGTTTTTGCTAATGCTCTTAAATCAATTGGCATAACAAAGGGTGATACGGTAATTATTTATATGCCCCATAGTATTGAGGCTATAGTTGCAATGCAAGCATGTGCTAGGATAGGTGCTATACATTCTGTGGTTTTTGGGGGGTTTTCATCAAAGGCTTTGGCTGAGCGAGTAATAGATGCCAACGCTAAAATTGTTATTACTACTGATGGTCAAAAGCGTGGTGGTAAGATAATACCATTAAAGAATGAAGTCGATATAGCTATTGATATGCTACCTCATGATAATCCCATACAACATGTAATTGTTTATAAAAAAATTAGTTATGAAAAACTAAAGTGGGATAAGCCGCGAGATATCTGGTGGCATGAGCTAATTAAAAATAAGTCTGATATTTGTCCAGTTACTGAAGTTGATAGTGAGCATCCGTTATTTATACTATATACTTCAGGTAGTACTGGCTCTCCTAAAGGGGTGCAACATTCAAGTGGTGGTTATTTATTGGGCTCTATAATGACTATGCAGTGGGTTTTTGATAATAAACCGAATGATGTATTTTGGTGTACTGCTGATGTTGGTTGGATTACGGGGCATACTTATGTATGTTATGGGCCTCTTGCTGTTGGTGCAACCCAAGTTGTTTTTGAAGGTGTGCCTACTTATCCAGCACCCGATAGGTTTTGGCAGATTATACAAAACCATAAAGTATCAGTTTTTTATACCGCTCCAACAGCTATTCGTACTTTGATTAAGCTTGGTTATGATTTACCTCAAAAGTATGATTTATCAACGCTTAGGCTTTTAGGTAGTGTGGGTGAGCCTATCAACCCTGAGGCTTGGTTATGGTATTATGAGACAATTGGTAATAAGAGTTGCCCTATAGTTGATACCTGGTGGCAAACTGAAACTGGTTGTCATATGTTATCCCCAATTCCTGGCGTTACAAATTTAAAAGCTGGGTCTTGTACCCAAGCAATACCTGGAATTATGATTGATATAATTGATGAATCAGGTAAAATATTAGGTAATAATGATAATGGTTATCTCGTAATCACTAAGCCATTCCCTTCTCAAATAAGAACTATTTGGAATAATCCTAAGCGATATGAAGATGCTTATTATCCTAAAGATATTGGGGATGGTAAATATTATATTGCTGGTGATTTTGCTCATAAAGATAAAGATGGATACTTTTGGATCTTAGGGCGAGTTGACGATGTGCTTAATGTATCTGGGCATCGTTTAGGTACTATGGAAATTGAGTCAGCTCTAGCATTAAATCCAATAGTTGCAGAAGCTGCAGTAGTGGGTCGCCCTCATGATATAAAGGGTGAAGCTATATGTGCTTTTGTGGTTTGTAGAGGTGAGCGGCCAACAGGTGCAAAAGCTAAAGATATAGAATCAGAACTAAGAGAATGGATTGGTAATCAAATTGGTGCAATTGCTAAGCCTGATGAGATACGTTTTGGAGATAATCTACCTAAGACTCGCTCTGGTAAGATTATGCGTCGATTATTAAGAAGCATTGCTAAAGGCGTTGAGATTACTCAGGATATATCTACACTAGAAAATCCAGCATCTTTGGAACAATTGAAACAAGTTAATTAATGTATGGAGAGGCTATATATAGATGTTGAATCGTAATAATCTGAACTTTTTAGTGCTATTGGGATTGTTTTTTGGGTGGGGGTTTGTTACTTGTCTAAATGACTTACTAACTCCAATTTTAAAACAGTTATTTGCCTTGAGTCAATTTCAGGCAAATTTTGTATCTTTTGCTTTTTTTACTGCTTATTTTATTGGTTCATTATTTTATGTTTTATCTTCAATGATAGGTATAACTTTTTTTGTGCGCTTAGGTTATAAAGGATTGGTTTTATTAGGTTTGGTATTGTCTGGTATTGGTTGTTTAATCTTTATCCCCGCCGCAATGTTTAAAAGCTATACTATATTTTTAGTGGGGTTGTTTTCAATTGGTTTTGGATTTACTTTTTTACAAATATCAGCTAATCCCTTAGTGTTGATTTCTGGTGATTATAAAACTGGTGCGAGTCGCTTAAATTTGGCAGGAGGATTCAATTCACTTGCTACAACATTAGCTCCAATAATAGGAGTAGTAGTATTTTATAATTTTCTTGATGTAAATAACAATCATGCAAACTTAAAATACCCTTATATTTTATTAGCATTGTTTTTCTTAGGTTTACTGGTTTTAATGTATAAGTTCTTACACACTAGTGAACAACATACATTTAGCCAAGAAGCTGGAAAGCCTTTTGCACTCAATCATGCTAATTTATTGTTTGGTGCATTTGCGATTTTCTTTTATGTTGGTTCTGAGGTATCAGTTGGAACCAATTTAGTAGCTTATCTTAAATCTAGTTCTACTGTCGGGCTTACTGATAATATTGCTGGAAAATTGTTAGCTTTCTATTGGGGTGGGGCAATGATAGGGAGATTTCTTGGTGGGGTTTCTTTAAGTAGTACTGGTTTTATCAAAAAAATAATTTTTATGCCAATAATTGCTTGTATACTTACTTGGCTCATTATGTTTTTGACTAATATTGAAGGCATCAATATTGTATATTATATTGGTTTTCAAGTATTAGCTCTTGTGTTATTCTTATGTAGTAAAAACTCACGCATTAATTTACTATTGTTTAGTATTGTAAATATAGTGAGCTTGGTTCTTGGTGCAACTTTACATAATGGGTGGTTTGCAGCTTGGGCTATTTTATCTGTTGGAATCTTTAACTCTGTAATGTGGCCAAATATATTTGATTTGGCAATTGATGGCTTAGGTAAATTAAAAGAGCAAGCATCGTCGTTTTTAGTAATGATGATTTTGGGTGGAGCGATATTGCCAGTTATTCAAGGGCATATTGCAGATATATTTAATATCGAAATTTCTTTCTTAGTTCCTGTTGTGGGGTATGTTTATATTTTAGGTTATAGTGTGTTTTATAGTAAGAAGAAATTTAATTTAATTAAATAAGTTCGTCATCCCATCACTTCTTGCGTCATCCTATCGAAGGATAGGATCCACGCTCTTACTCTAATATGAAGTCTTAGTGCATGGATTCCAAACTCTTATCAAAACAGTATCTTGTTTGTGTTTGGAATGACATAATGTGTGTCAGTATCAGGCTTAATATTCATTATATACGCGTAAGGCTGGTGGTGCGTGCTATGCTCTTGTAATATTCTAATCTAAGCTTACTAATTGTGGGGTGCTAAGTTTAGTGTTTAAGAACATTTCTCCAATAGAGTTGAATTTGGGGGAAATCTCAGTAACATAAAACTCATAAACAGGTTTATTAAGAGTTGTATTAATTAAACTAAGTTTGGTTAAGGTCGTAACCAAATCATCACTTGTTTTGTCAGCAGGATCTATTATGTTTATATCTTCACCAACAATTTTTGCAATAGTATCTTTAATTATCGGATAATGTGTACATCCTAATACCAATGTATCTATTTTATTTTCATTCATTGGAGATAAATACTCTTTGGCAATTAAATCTAGTGCAGGGTGATTAATATAGCCCTCTTCGATTAATGGAACAAAGAGGGTGCATGCAACTTGTGAAACCTTAACTTTAGTATTTAATTTTAGTATTGAATTTGGATATGCGTTACTATTTACTGTTGCTGGTGTTGCTATGATTCCAATATTACTCCCGTGGCTACTAGCTACACTACCAGATGAAATAACATCAAGAACTGGTATGTTTCCAGCTAGTTTTATTACTTCATCTTTAGCAACTGCTGTTATAGTGTTACAAGCGATAACAATAGCTTTTACATTATGTTGCACCAAGAAACGTACTGTTTGCTCTGCAAATTTTCTTATGGTTGCAACAGATTTGGTACCATACGGCAGTCTTGCGATATCTCCAAAATAAATTATATTTTCATGAGGAAGCTTTTGCATAATGCTTTTAACTACAGTTAATCCACCAATACCAGAATCAAAAACACCTATGGGGAGATTGCTTGACATATGTGACCTCTAAAATATTAATCTTACGTTATTTTATCATATTAAGCGTTTAATATATATGTTAAGATTTGTACTGTATATAATTTATTATTGAAAGGCTTAATAATGACTAATGTTGTTCCAAATGCACCCACTGGTGAATTAGTTATGAAAACTCTGGCTATGCCAGCAGATACTAATCCTAATGGTGATATATTTGGGGGATGGGTATTATCTCAGATGGATTTGGGTGGTATGATGCTTGCAAAAACTTATTCACCAGCAGATCGTGCTGTAACAGTTGCGATTGAAAGTATGGCTTTTATAAACCCAGTAAAAGTTGGGTCGGTAGTATCTACCTATGCAGCAATCATTAGCCTTGGGAATACCTCAATAAAAATATCAGTAGAAACCTGGGTGTATGATCACCTGACTAATGTATCTAAAATCGTTACTCAGGGGGTATTTACCTATGTATCAATAGATGCTAATGGTCAACCGACAAAGATTCTAAAATAATTAACCCATATATGTAGGTTTTTGTGTTAAAATGTATGACTCTTTTGGTATTGTGCCAAAAGTTATTATATATCTCGCACATCTGTGGTTAAGGGGTGTAAGCTTACTAGTAATAGTGGTTTATCGAAATCCACGGGTGGAGGTTTAACCCTTTTTTTATGGAAACTTTATGTCTATCTCTATTCAAACAATGATGGAAGCAGGTGTTCATTTTGGACATCAAACCAAATTCTGGAACCCAAAAATGAAACCTTATATTTTTGGTGCTAGAAGTAAAATTCATATTATTAACCTAGATAAAACACTTGTGCTATTCAAAGATGCACTAAAATTCATTAACCAAGTTGCTAGAAATAAAGGTGAAGTACTTTTTGTAGGTACTCGTAGCCAAGCTAGTGAAATCATCTCTGAAGAAGCAAAAAGAGCAGGTATGCCATTTGTTGATCATCGCTGGTTGGGTGGTATGTTAACAAATTTTGAAACCGTAAAAAAATCAATTAAAAAATTAGAAATTAAAGGTGCATTATTAGAAAAAAATGATGACAATGGCTTATCTAAAAAAGAATTATTAGATTTATCACGTGATGTAGAAAAGCTACAATTAAGTATTGGTGGTATTTCTGAAATGAAGGGTTTACCTTCGGCTATATTTATTATTGACACGGGTTGTCATGATATTGCTATTAAAGAAGCTAAAAAATTGGGTATTCCTGTTATTGGTATCGTTGATACAAATAATGACCCATCAGAGGTTGATTATGTTATTCCTGGTAATGACGACTCAGCTAAAGCTATTCGTCTATATGCTTCAGTAATAGCTGATACTATTATTAAAGCAAAAGATAGTGCAGTCCAAGATTTAGTTAATGAAGTTAAAGTTGAAATGGTTGAAGATGCACCAGAGGCGAAAGCAAAAACAGTTCGCAGAGTGAAAAGTGCTAAATCAGAAGAAACTGAAGTAGCATCTACTGTAGAATCAGCGGGGGAATAGTACTATGTCAAATATTACAGCTAAAATGGTTGGTGAACTTAGAGAAATAACTGGCTTAGGTATGATGGAGTGTAAAAAAGCTCTAGTTGAAACACTAGGAGATATTAAAAAAGCTGAAGAATTACTGCGGATTAAAAGTGGAGCTAAAGCTGGTAAAGTTGCAGGAAGAACTACTGCAGAAGGTGTTGTTGCTACTTTTATTACTGCTGATGGTAAAAAAGGTGCACTAGTTGAAGTAAATAGTGAAACTGATTTTGTTGCTAAAGATTCTAGTTTTTTAGCTTTTGCTGATAGTGTTGCTAAGGCAATAGTTGATGCTAATGTTAGTACATTAGAAGAGGTAGCTAACGCTAACACTGATAATGGTAAAACTGTTGAAGAAGCTAGAAAAGAGCTTATTGCTAAACTTGGTGAAAATATTTCTGTTCGTAGATTTAAGTCTTTTGTAACTGAAGGTTTAGTTGCTACATACTTACATGGTAAAAAAATCGGTGTTGCCCTTGATATAGTTGGTGGTGATTCTGAGCTTGGTCGCGATATTGCAATGCATATTGCTGCTAGTAAGCCAATTTGTGTATCAAAAGATAATGTTCCTAGCGAACAAATAGAGACTGAACGTAATATTTATACTCAACAAGCTTCAGCTTCAGGAAAAACCCCTGAAATAGTGGCTAAAATGGTTGAAGGTAGACTAAATAAGTTTTTGGCTGAGGTAACACTTCTTGGTCAACAGTTTGTTAAAAATCCAGATGTTAGCGTAGATAAATTACTTGCTGATAAAAAAGCAACTGTAAATTCTTTTGCTATGTTTGTGGTTGGTGAAGGAATTGAAAAGAAAGAAGTAGATTTTGCTGCTGAAGTGGCTGCGGCTGCTATAGTTAAATAATTACTCTTTTAATTTAAATATTTAGAAGCCCTTACGTTTATGTAAGGGCTTTTTTATTATTGAAATATACTGTATTGTGATAAAATATATAGTGAGTAGAATTATAGATACTTTATTCATTAAAATTAATAGGAAAATAATAATGGAAACTACAATTGTATTTACAGATAATGCTGTAAATAAAGTAAAAGAATTAATAGAAGAAGAAGGTAATAACGATCTTAAATTAAGAGTGTTTATCACAGGTGGCGGTTGCTCTGGATTTCAATATGGGTTTACTTTTGATGAAATTAGTAATGAAGATGATTTGGTGGTGGATAAAGACGGGGTTAAGTTTTTGGTAGATAGTATGTCTTATCAATATCTTGTTGGTGCTGAGATTGATTATGTGGATTCATTTGAAGGTTCTCAGTTTACGATAAAAAATCCTCAAGCTACAACAACATGTGGTTGTGGGTCATCTTTTTCAGTATAAAATGAAACTCCTGACTATTTTTTTAGTGTTTTGTATTTTTTATGTAGGGGCCGAAGATATAAAGACCAATTTGCCATCTTTTTTGATGCCAGTAGATTCCTTAAGCACTCAAACTATAGATGGTATAACGAATAACAGTATCAAAGAGTGTAATGTAGAAAATGGGATAGATGTTGTTGTTTGTAATAAAAACTCATTAGCATATGCAGTTAAGTATGAAAGCACTACTAAAAGTAGTGGCTATGATACTTCAAGCCATCAACAAACTACTACTCAAACCGCATGGGGAACAAATTCTAATCAAAATACGATGCAAGATAAAGAACTCAAAAATGCTATGGAAAACTATAAAGGTGGTATGAGTCTGCCAATTATACAATCTGATACAGTGAAGATGAATATAAACCAGCAGCGGCTTCAATTTAACGTTAGATATTAATAGAGAGGGTTTTTATGAATCAATCATATGTAGCTTTGTTTGTAGCGTATTGTGTGGGTTCGTTATCTTTTGCAATTATTGTTAGTAAATTTATGAAGCTTAATGATCCAAGAAGCTATGGTTCTAATAATGCTGGTGCAACTAATGTTATGCGTAGTGGTAATAAAAAGGCTGCAGCTTTGACATTGATTGGTGATTTACTGAAAGGTACTATTGTAATATTGCTATTTAAGTATTTTTTTAAAAATAATATCGATGGACATACTATTATTGCTTTAGCTGGAGTTCTTGTGGTTATTGGGCATATCTATCCAGTTTTTTTTAAATTTAAGGGTGGCAAGGGCGTTGCAACTGCAATTGGGGTAATGCTTGGATTTAATCCCATATTAGCTATATTATTTGCATTTACTTGGGGTAGTGTTTTTAAAATATCCAAGATATCGTCATTGTCGGCACTAATTGCCATTGCTTTATCGCCAATATATGCATTTTTATTAATGGGTAATAATACTTATTTTGGTGCTACTTTAGTAATAGCATTTTTTGTATTATATAAACATAAAGAAAATATTTTTCGCTTATTTAGTGGTCAAGAACATAAATTTAAAAAGCCTCAAGAGTAACAATAGATGGATAATAAAAATTTAGCTAAAAATGTAATTTTATTGGTAAATTTAGGTTCCCCTAATTCATTGTCAATAAGTTCGATTCGTAAATTTCTAAGTGCATTTTTATCGGATAAAAGAGTAGTTAATTTACCTAAAATACTTTGGTACCCAATTTTGTACGCCATAATACTAACTTTCAGGGCAAAACGATTACTTAAACAATACTCTAAAATTTGGCTGTTTGATAATTCACCACTTATTCATTATACATATGTACAAACTAAAAAATTAGCAGCAAAGGGGTATGTTGTAAAATATGCATTCTCTTATGCTAACCCATTAATCAATGATGTTTTATCTGAGATACATTCTACAATAGCTCCAGACAAGATAACTATAATACCAATGTATCCACAGTTTTCATCAACTACCACCTTACCCGTATTTGATAGTGTGTCTAAATTTTATAAAAATAAATATTATATGCCTGAGATTAAGTTTATTAGTGATTTTACTGCTAATAGTTTATATATTGATGCCATTTGTAATACTATTAGTGCATCATGGCAAAAACATGGTAGGAGTCAAAAACTTGTATTTAGTTATCATGGGCTACCATTAGATATAATAAAGCGAGGTGATAAATATTTTAATCAATGTGAACTTACTACTAAACTTGTTACCACACAGTTAGGCTTAACTGAAAATGAATATATTATGGTATTTCAATCTAGATTTGGTGCTCAAAAATGGCTATCACCAGCAACAAATATTACATTAGCTAGTATGGCTCGTGATGGTATTAAATCCGTAGATATAATATGTCCAGGATTTGTCAGTGATTGTCTTGAGACTTTAGAGGAAATAGCAATACTTAACAAAGATGTGTTTTTAAATGCTGGTGGTGTTAGTTATAATTATATTCCATGTTTGAATGATGGCGATGATTTTATTAATGTATTAAAGAGTTTATGTGATTAGAGCAAAAGGGCATGGATCCCAGCCTACGATTGGATGACATGAATTAAAAAGCTGTGATGATGCTTAAAGTGTTGTGAAATATATTTTGTCATCCCAAATATGAATATTTTGCTGTATCGCAAAGAGTTTGGGATCCATGCTCTAATTATCTTTATTTAAAGCAAAAAGGCATGGATCCCATCCTACGATTGGATGACACGAATTAAAAAGCTGTGATGACGGAGTAAAACTGGGATTGTAAAAAATAACTGATATTCTTTAAATAGAAAGGTAGATTTTATGTGTGGGGTTGTTGGCGGTGTTAGCGAACGAAATGTAGTTCCAATAATTTTGGAAGGGTTATCAAGATTAGAATATCGTGGTTACGATTCTGTGGGTATTGCGGTAATCAATGATACAAATGAATTAGCTAGGCAGAGAGTAACTAGTCGTGTTGCCGCCCTAAAAGAATTATGTCTTGCTAATAAATTTAAAGGTACAACTGGAATAGGGCATACCCGCTGGGCTACTCATGGTGGCGTAACTACCGACAATGCTCACCCCCATTTTTCTAAAAACACCCTTGCCTTAGTTCATAATGGAATTATTGAGAACTATGCAACTATTAGAGACAATCTAATCAAAGCTGGATATTTTTTTGAATCAGAAACTGATACTGAAGTTATTGTTCATTTAATTCACTCATTTTATCAAAAGAGCAAAAATTTAGTTACTGCGGTTAAAGCATCCATAGCAATACTAAAAGGTGCTTATGCTATTGGGGTTATGTCTATTGATAATAAAGAACAGCTGGTGTGTGCAAGAAATGGATCACCTTTAGTACTTGGGGTTGGTATTGATGAAATGTTTTTTGCATCTGATATTTCGGCTTTACTTCCAGTAACTCAAAAAGTTGTTTATTTAGAAGATGGTGATGTTGCTGAAATTGGGACTTCTTCATACAATATCTGGGATAGTAAAGATAATCAGGTTTCTAGAAAAGTAAATATTAGTGAATTGTCCGTTGAATTGACTAATCTTGGACAATTTCGTCACTATATGCAAAAAGAAATTTTTGAACAACCTAATGCTATAGGACAAACACTACAAAGTCTAGGCAATACATTTGAAGCTGATAAGTTTGGTAAAGAAGCACTACAAATATTTAAATCAATTGATAAGGTACAAATTATTGCCTGTGGAACAAGCTTAAATGCTGGGCATGTTGCCAAATATTGGATACAGGAATTTGCCAATATTGACTGTGCAATTGATATTGCCAGTGAATATCGCTATAGTAAAATTCCAGTAGCAACAAATACTTTGATAGTTAATATATCTCAATCTGGTGAAACTGCAGATACTATTGCTAGTGTCAAATATGCTCATGAATTAGGTATGCTAAATACATTATCTATATGTAATGTAGCTGAAAGTAGTTTAGTTAGATTGTCTAGATTAAGTATTCTAACTCAGGCTGGGACTGAAATCGGGGTTGCTTCAACTAAAGCTTTTACAACTCAGTTGGTGGTGTTATTGTATTTAGCTTTTACTTTAGCTAAAGTTCGTGGTGAGTTATTTGAGCATGAAGAGAATAAAATTATTGAAGAAATGCGTAAACTTCCTCAGCAAATTATTAGAGTATTAGAAACTGAGAATGAAGTTCAGCAAATGGCACAGGAGCTAGAAAGTAAATACCATACACTATTTTTGGGTCGAAATACGCTATACCCAGTAGCGGTTGAGGGGGCGTTAAAATTAAAAGAAATATCTTACATACATGCAGAAGCTTATGCTGCTGGTGAATTAAAGCATGGACCATTAGCGTTGATTGATGATGCTATGCCAAGTGTGGTTCTTATGCCATCTGGTATGCTAATGGATAAGACTAAATCAAATGTGCAAGAGATTTTGGCACGTAAGGGGCAGGTATATTTGTTTAGTGATGCTAAAGATGATGCAAGTTTAAAATGCCATAGGGTGATTCATATGCCAACAGCAGAAGTGCCACATTATTTATTACCGATTTTATATACTGTGCCATTACAATTATTAGCGTATCACACAGCAATTATTAAAGGTACTGATGTAGATAAGCCACGTAATTTAGCTAAAAGTGTTACAGTGGAATAAAGCTTGATGGATGTAATGGAGTTTTTAGCAGACTATGGTTCGACAACCAAACTTTTTAAAACCTGGTCTGATGAGCATTCTTTAGAAGTTATTGAGCATGGTGTAGTTGGTGGTGAATTTAGTCGCTTGGTAGTTATCTTTGTTGATAAAATACCTGTTATGCTTGGGCTTAGTGAGACTAAATTATCTAATATAAAATTTTTAGATATATTACAAAATGTAGGTATTACTCCAATTGGGGTGAGTTTATTTGCTCCAAATTCTGGAATTAAGAGAATTAATCCATTTATTGGTAAAATTGATACGAAAACAATAAGTAATCAAACCACAAAAAATTATTTGGTACAAAATAATGTGTCAGGAATGATTTATTATCGACGGTCAAATTTTGTTATAGATGATGAAATAATGACTTTAAAGGAATTCATTTTGCCAGGGCTTAATGATATTCTTAAACAATATACTTAATTATATAAATTTAAAAGGATAGACATGGATAAAGTAATGAGTATTTCCCCGCTTGATGGACGTTATAGTGATAAAGTTAGTGGTTTGAACTCAATAGTTTCTGAGTTTGGTTTAGTAAAATACCGCGTTAAGGTTGAGATAGAATGGTTTAAGTTATTATTTGAAACTAAAGCTTTTGATTTGCCACGATTATCAGATGAAGAAATAACTATTCTTGATAATATAAGTAATAATTTTGATATTACAGCTTGTAATCGTATTAAAGTAATTGAAAAAACAACTAATCATGATGTTAAGGCTGTTGAGTATTATATCAAAGAGCAAATAGTAGCAAATCAAAAATTAAACTCCTATCGTGAGTTTATTCATTTTGCTTGTACTTCTGAAGATATTAATAATCTAAGCTATGCTTTGATGTTAAAAGATATTAAAGACAAAGTATTAGGTATTGAATTAGAAAAGTTAAGCACTAAATTATTATCTCTTGCAAATGAATATAAATCTATTCCTTTAATGAGTCGCACTCATGGTCAAAGTGCTACGCCAACTACTATTGGTAAAGAGTTTTATAATGTTTATTATCGTATAGAGCGTCAGCTAAAGCAGCTAAAAAATCAAGAGATATTGGGCAAAATTAATGGAGCTGTTGGTAATTATAATGCTCATATTGTTAGCTATCCAAGTATTGATTGGCAGAATTTAGCTAAAATAATGGTTGAACAAAAATTGGGTCTAACATTTAACCCATTTACTACTCAAATTGAGCCACATGATTATGTTGCCGAATTTATGCAGAATTTATCGCGTATTAATACCATACTTATTGATTTAGCTCGTGATATATGGGGGTATATTGCTTATAATTATTTTAAACAAAAAGTTATTGCTGGAGAAGTGGGGAGTTCTACTATGCCACATAAGGTAAACCCAATTGATTTTGAGAATAGTGAAGGTAATCTTGGTTTAGCTAATGCAATAGCAATACATTTAGCAGAAAAACTGCCTATTTCACGTTTTCAGAGAGATTTGACCGATAGTACCGTTCAAAGAAATATTGGTGTTGTAATTGGGTATAGCGTTTTAGCGTATAGTTCGTTATTAAAGGGGCTTAATAAGCTAGAATTAAATCAAGTAGCCATAACTAATGATCTTAATCAAAATTGGGAGCTTTTAGCTGAACCAATCCAAACAGTAATGCGTAAATGTGGTATTCCAGATGCTTATGAAAAACTTAAAGATTTAACTCGTGGTAAAAAAATAGATGAAGTTCATGTGCGTGAGTTTATCTTGAGCCTTGATTTACCAGAAGCTGATAAACATCAATTGTTACAATTAACCCCACATAATTATATAGGTTTAGCTGATAAGTTGTTTTAGAGTGGGAAATAATTTTAGAAATGGCGCCTCAAGTAGGAATCGAACCTACGACCTGCGGATTAACAGTCCGTCGCTCTAACCGTCTGAGCTATTGAGGCACAAGGAGAGTATTATATAATGAATAATTCGCAGATGTCAAACAATTTTTATAGCTTATAGTGTCTCAAAGTTGATAAATCAATATGTTAAGTAAAATAATTATTTATTCCGACAGTCAAAATAGCTATACTTTTGCCTATAATTCATCTTCACAGCTGGAGTATTATTTTGTGGATGGGCTTGTGTCTAAGTCTCAAGGGGTATTTTTAGCAAAAATCAATAATATACAATCAAAAAATAATTTAGCTTGGATTAATTATGAGTTTGATAAAGTTGGAGTTATCAATTTACCTAAAGTGCATAATCTTCAAAATGGAAGTAAAATTATTTGTCAAATGACTTCAATTGGTAGCTATGGTAAAATGCCAAAATTCAGTCAGGAAATAAAATTAGTAGGTAAATATGTGGTGCTATTACCTGCTTTAAAGACGCATTATTATGCTAATAGTCTTATGGAGCATCAAAAATTAGATGAGATTAGTAAAAAATATAAAAATATAGGGTTAATCTTTAGATCAGCTATAAACTCATTAATTGATGTAAGAGTTATAGAAGATGAAATTTTATTGTTATCTAGTAAGTTAGAGCTAATAGCCAAACAGTCTAATCTTGGTTGTCTGCTAGATGGTATTCCAAATTATATAGAATTACTGCATACATATAGTGAAGGCTTAAGTATTATCACGAATAGTGACAAAGTTTTTGCTAGCTTAAACCAATATATTAATTTGTGGGGGATTGGTGAATTATTATTTGATAGTGATATAGATAAGCCTAATGTTGAGTTAAACAATGAAGTTGTTACAACTAATGGCATAAGACTAAATATTCATGAGTTATCAGGGGTAAACCTTATTGATATTGACAGTAGTAGTTCTAATTTAAGTTTTTATCAGGTCAATTTGCTGGCTATTGATGATATAGTAAAACAAATTAAACTTCATGATTTAAAAGGGATTATTCTTATTGATTTTATCAAAAATATGACTAATAAAGAGTATTCGGTGCTATCTGATAAACTTAAAAAACTGTTGCAAGATGATTGGCGGCGTAATAAAGTACTAGGATTCACTAAGGCAGGACTTTGTGAGATTATCAGAAGTAAATAATACCCATTTCTTAGTTACCCTTGATATAAATAAGTAGCAGGTTAAATGTAAATCAAGGCACCATGTTATAATAACACTTGATGGATAGGTAATATAATTTAAAATTTGTGCTTTATTTTTGACTACTATGGTAGAATGTATAACTGTTAGGTAGGTGAGTTTTTAAATATCTAATTTGTGAGATGTTTAATAATTATTTTATAAAGGTAATGAAATATGAAAAAATTATTGTTAGCACTTATGGTTGTAAGTGGTTTTGCTTTTGCTGATTGCAATGATCCAAAAAATGCAGAAAAGGTTGTAGGAATGCTAAAAAGCCATAATAAAACTGCAGTTCAAGTAAACTACACAGCGGATAAAGCTGATTGTGCGGCTACTTGTAAAGCAAATATTCTTGCTCTAGATAAGTCAATCACAGTTGCTATGAATCAAGAAAAAAGTGGAACTGGTCTATGCCGTTTTGCTAAACCTGGAGATAATTAATATCCATGTATTTTAGGTGTGTCGTACGAGTAATTTTATGCGGCATACTTTAACTATGAAAAACTCTAACACTAAAATCCTTCAAGTAATTTTTTTAACTATATTTCTCGATATGTTAGGTATTGGCATCTTAATACCAATAATTCCGTTACTTGTTTTAAAAACATCAATATTTTGTATAATTCCAGCTAGTTGGAGTATGTCACAAGCTCTTGTCATGGGTGGGTGGTTGATGGCAACTTACACATTGTTTCAGTTTATTTGTGCACCTATACTTGGGCAATATTCTGATAAATTTGGACGACGACCTGTTTTAATCTTCTCTATTTTGGGTACTGCTATTTCTTATCTTATCTTTGCTTATGCCATATATTGTAAAAATATCCCACTTATGTTTTTAGCTCGTAGCATTGATGGTGCTACGGGTGGTAATATTTCTGTTGCTCACGCTGTAATTGGTGATATTAGCATACCAGCAAAAAGAGCTCGTAATTTTGGGATAGTTGGGATGGCATTAGGAAGTGGGTTTATTTTGGGGCCATTTGTTGGCGGCAAACTCTCAGATCCAATGATGGTTGGTTGGTTTACTAGCTATACTCCATTTATTTTTGCAAGTTTGCTTTGTTTTTTAAATGTATTATTAATTTTATGGTTTTTACCTGAGACTTTGGTGGTGAATACAATTAGTGTTGATTTAGCTAGACCTTTTAATAATATCTTTAGGGCTTTTAATGATAAGGAGTTAAGAAATATTATTCCAGCTATGTTTTTATTTAATGCAGGGTTTACATTTTTTACTACTTTTTGGGGTGTAATATTAGCCAGTAAGTTTTTTTATAATCAATCACAAATTGGTAATTTTTTTGCCTATTTTGGAGTAATGGTGGTTTTGGCTCAAGGAGTTATTGTTAGAAGACTTTCTGGTAAAATAGCTGACTATAAAGTTCTTCGTATATCAATAATAGCTACAGGTTTTTGTATATTAACATATTATTTTATTTCATTTGATCATGTAAGTTATATTTATTTTATCCCACCTATAATGGCTATTGCTATTGCACTAACTAAAGCTTTTAGTACAGCCTTGCTAACCAGGATTACAAAAGTAGAAATTCGTGGGGAAGTAATGGGTATAAATAGTAGTAGTAATGCCTTATCAGGCACAATACCAGCATTAATAGCTGGATATCTTGCATCAGGACATATAATGTATCCTGTGTTGATTGGTGGTATGTGTACAATACTTGGTGGATTATTTTTTATATATAAATTTATACCAAATAGATTTTGTGGTGTGATGGAGCTAGAGTGAAATTAAACAAAATATTTTTAATAATAATAGTGCTATTTTTATATGGTTGCGAAAATAAAAAAACAGCTCCAGAAATTAATGTTGAATTGTATGGTAAATGGACTAGTAATGATAATCTATGTAATCTAGAATTAGTGAGAAATGGAGCATCTATTAGGCTTGGTAAATTTAATGGATTAAATCATGCAACATTAGAAAATATAGATCTTAACTTTAAAAAAAATGGTATTTATTTTCTTTTTAGTGCCGCTGATACTAAGTTAAAATTTAACATAGTTTATGTGGAAGGTGAGTTAACGATTGATCATTATTGCTCTGAACCACTACATAAGGTGAGTAATTAAATATTTTTTTGTATATATGTAAATTTAAGGAGCGTTGTATGTTTTTAGTTGAAATAAATTATTTGGTGCCAATTGAGGTGGTTGAACAACATACTGTGCCTCATAGAGCATGGCTTGATGTTGAAGTATCACGTGGAAATATATTATTAGCGGGGCCAAAAGTTCCAAGAACTGGTGGGGTGGTAGTACTTCTTTCTAAAACCAGAGCTGAAGCTGAAGAGTTAATAAAACAAGACCCATTCTATATCAATAATATCGGCAAGTATACGATTACTGAGTTTACTGCGACTAGACGTAGCCCACTAATTCAAATCCTAGAAGCTTAAAAAGTGACATCATATTCCATTATTAGTGGGGCATGATCAGAGAATTTAATTTCTTTGAAGATAGTTGCTGATTTTAGAGTTTTTGCAATATTTGGAGTGGTTATCTGATAATCTATTCTCCATCCGACATCTTTAGCGTATGCTTGTCCGCGATTTGACCACCAAGTATAACCAGGAATATCTTTATATAGGCTTCTATAGATATCAACAAATCCTCTATCAAATAACTCTCCAATCCATTGGCGTTCTTCAGGTAAAAACCCAGAGTTTTTAAGATTTCCTTTCCAATTTTTTAGATCAATCTCCTGATGAGCGATATTCCAATCTCCACAGATTATATATTCGCGTCCAGATTTTAGTTTGCTTTGGAGTATTGGCTTATAAAAACTCATAAAATGAAATTTATTTTCTTGTTTCTCAGAGCCTGATGAACCAGAGGGTAAATATAGTGAAATCACTGAGAAGTTTTTAAAATCAAATTGTATATAACGCCCCTCATTATCAATGCGATTGTTATTGAGGCCAATAACAATATTATCTGGTTTTATTTTAGAATAAATAGCAACACCACTATAACCTTTTTTTTGAGCAGGGTGAAATTCACTATAGTAGCCATTAAAGTTAATTAGTTCAGGAGGGATATCCTCAATATTAGCTTTTATCTCTTGTATACAAATTATGTCAGCATTTTCTTTGAGAAGCCAGTCAAATAGACCTTTATTGTTAGCGGATCTGATTCCATTTACATTTATACTTATTACTTTTAGCATAATATTCCTTTTAAATTCATATACTATTGCCACAGGCAAAAGCGGATGCCCAAGCCCATTGAAAATTATATCCACCAAGCCATCCAGTTACATCAACTACTTCGCCAATAAAGTATAATCCAGATACGGAGTTTGATTCCATGGTCTTTGATGATAAAGTTGTGGTATCAACTCCACCTTTAGTGACTTCAGCTTTTTTATATCCAAGTGTACCTGTAGGTTTGAGACTTAACTCATGAATAAAGTTAGCAATTGTAGCAATCTCTTTGTTTGATAGTTGACATATTTGTTTATTAATGCCAATTATTCTACACATGCTATCTGATAGACGTTGTGTCAAAAATTGGTTTAAAAATGTGCTTAATAATTTGGTGCTGGTTTTATTTTGAGTAATTAATTCAATGATATTTTGTGAAGGTAGCATATTTATATTTATTTTATTACCAGAATTCCAATATGATGATATTTGAAGTATAGCAGGGCCACTAAGTCCTCTATGAGTGAGTAATGTAGACTCAGTGAAGCTAATATCATTAGTTGAGGTTATAGTTCCAAATGATATTCCCGATAAGTCATTAAACTTAAGTAAATCATTTGGATCTAGTGCTAATGGTACTAATGCTGGTTCGGGTTTAATAATATTGATACCAAACTGCTTGGCAATATTATAACCAAAAGCACTGGCACCAACTTGTGGCATAGCTAAACCACCCGTTGCGATAACAAGAGTTTCACTATCAGTAGCACCTTCGGTAGAGTGAACTCTAAAACCTGTAGTTAATCTTTCTATTTGATTAACATTAACAGACATTTTACGTATAACACCAACACTTGTACACAAATAATCTAGTAAGTTTATAATATCAGTAGCACTATTATCACAAAATAATTGCCCTAACGTCTTTTCGTGATAGCTTATATTGTGCAAATCTAATAAT
>CANEUJ010000009.1 GCA_947441745.1 Neisseriaceae bacterium
CACGCCAATCTAAATGAAGTGGTGACTTAATAAATTGAATTAGATTAAAACAAAATAAACCAAAGAAAGAAACTAGAGATAATGCAATCTTAAAACTATCAACTAGGGATCTACCCAATCTTGCTAATAATCTACTATTATCAGCTGGCTGTCTTGGAACAGGTGTATTTGATTGAGTGCTGACTCTCTCATATAACTTACTATCACTAAGATTTAATTCTAGTTTGACTAGTTGAGTATTATTTTTCTTGAGATATTCAATTAATCGTATAATAAAATAAACACCAGTGGTATCAATTTTATCAATATTAAGCCCATTAACTACAACTACTTTAGAATTTTTTATTTTAGATAGCTTAGAATTAAAGCTTTTTTCATTAATGGTAGACCATAGCCAACTACCAGATAATATAATAATCTCAGCTTGCAGGCTAAAATCTGCCAGTGTATCTTGGACTAATTTCTGATTGGAGGATTCTTTATACATTCTGCTACTATAAGTCTTACTAAAATCAACATTACTGAATTATAGCATAAGAGAACTAAGCATCTATAAGATTTAGCAACCTGTATGGACATTCACGTATAAACTCATGGTATAATTCTACTTTAATGTAAGTATATGGTAAAATAGAACAATGAATAAATTTATTTTTATAATAAAACAGTTATTAGTTGGTAAGCCACTAAATGCACTTAATCCTCATATCAAAGACCATATTGCATTAGTCGCCATTATTGCTTGGGTTGGCTTGGGTGCTGATGGGTTATCATCATCTGCTTATGGCCCTGAACAAGCTTTTCTAGCACTTGGCACCCATACCCATATATCAATATATCTTGCACTAGCTACAGCAGTTACTGTTTTTCTAATTTCTATATCGTACAACCAAGTAATCGAATTATTTCCAAATGGTGGGGGTGGGTATAAGGTAGCAACTCATCTTCTTGGGCCTCGAGCTGGAGTGGTTTCTGGGTCAGCTTTGATTGTTGACTATATCTTAACTATTGCTGTATCAACAGCTAGTGCTATTGATGCGATATTTAGTTTAGTGCCAGAAAAATACTCACATCATAAGGTTGAGATTGAGATTTTAATGATAATCCTTTTGATTGTCCTTAATCTTCGTGGGATGAAAGAGTCGATTCGGGTGTTAATCCCATTATTTTTAGGCTTTTTAATTACACATATAGCTATAATTTCGATTGGATTACTTTCGCACCATTCAGCTATTTTTTCAGTGTTACCAGAAGCTGCCAAAGAAGCTAAAGATATGTCACATAATATTGGCTTATTTGCAACGATTGCGATTTTACTGCGTGCTTATTCCCTAGGAGGCGGTACTTATACTGGGCTTGAAGCTGTATCAAATAATGTAAATATGCTTGCAGAACCAAGAGTTCGCACAGGTAAACTAACGATGCTATATATGGCTGTATCGTTATCATTTACCGCTGGGGGAATTATTCTTCTTTATCTTATTTGGCAAGCTGCTCCAGTTGAAGGACAGACATTAAATGCTGTAGTGTTTGAAAAGATTATCTATGAAACACATTTGAGTGGATTTTGGTTACCAGTGCTATTATTTTTTGAAGCTACATTATTATTTGTTGGTGCTAATACTGGGTTTTTAGGATGTCCTGCCGTTATGGCAAACATGGCTGTAGATAAATGGTTGCCGCGTCAGTTTAGAGAGTTATCCAACCGCTTAGTTACTCAAAATGGAATTTTGATCTCTGGAGTAGCTGCGATAATAATTTTATTATGGGCTCATGGTGAAGTATCAACTCTTGTAATTTTATATAGTATTAACGTATTTCTTACTTTTTCGATGTCTTTATTGGGGCTTACTGTTTATTGGATTAAAAGTCGCAAAACAAGACCTGAGTGGTGGCGCAAATTGATTATGTCATCAATTGGGTTTATAGTATGTGCTAGTATTTTGATAGTTACTACTTTGGAGAAGTTTACCGAAGGTGGATGGCTGACAGTTGTTATTACTACATGCGTAGTGTCTTTTTGTTTTTTAGTAAGAATACATTATCGTAATGTCGGTAGAAAATTAAAAGATGCAGATACTATATTTGCTACTCATTTTAATAATGCACAATTAAAAAATACTCAGTTTTTACCTATCGAAAATAAAATGGCAAAAACAGCAGTATTTTTTGTGACTAAGCATTATGGTGCTGGGCTTCATGCACTACTTTGGGTTCGTAGATTATTCCCTAATGTATTTGAGAATTATATCTTTCTAACTTCTGGTGAGATTGACTCAGAGTCACTTGCTAACGATGAAATATTTAAGAAGCAGTATCGTAAGGATTTACATAGTATAATTGAACGCTATAGGTATTTTTGTACTGAACACAATTTAAAGTCTGAGGGCTTATTTAGCTATGGTATTGATGAAATAGCTGAATTAATTAAATTAGCTGAATTTGTTGAGCAAGATTATACGGATTGTGTGTTTTTTGCGAGTAAATTAGTGTTTGTTGATGAGAGTTTATGGAGCAGATTATTACATAACAATACTGTTTCAGTATTACAAAGAGAGCTTCATCTTCAAGGACGCCAAATGGTTATATTACCGATGAAAATTTGATTAAAGCGAAGCTAATTTAGCAAGGCTAAACCAATTATAAGATAAAATATAAGAGGATAAAAATGGAAAAAACTGCAATTACACCTAGACGATCAGAAAACTATCCTGAGTGGTATCAACAGGTTATTATTGCTGCGGATATGGCAGAAAACTCACCAGTTCGAGGTTGTATGGTGATTAAACCTTGGGGATATGCAATTTGGGAACAAATACAAGGTGATTTAGATAGACGTTTTAAAGCAACTGGGCATGTAAATGCTTATTTTCCGCTATTAATTCCACTTAGTTATCTAGAAAAAGAAGCCTCTCACGTAGAGGGATTTGCTAAAGAGTGTGCAGTAGTAACCCACCATAGACTTATTGATGATGGCAAGGGTGGTTTAAAACCAGATGGGGAACTTGAGGAACCTTTAGTAATTAGACCTACTAGTGAAACTATTATTGGTGCTATGTATGCTAAATGGGTTAAATCATATCGTGATTTACCGATTTTGATTAACCAATGGGCGAATGTAATGCGTTGGGAAATGCGTACGAGGTTGTTTTTACGTACATCAGAGTTTTTATGGCAAGAAGGTCATACAGCTCATGCTACAGCTAGTGAAGCAATTGATGAGACTTTATTAATGCTAGATGTTTATAGCGATTTTGCCAATGAGATTTTGGCAATTCCAGTAATTAAAGGTGAAAAACCAACTTTTGAGAGATTTCCAGGAGCTGTAAATACTTACTGTATCGAAGCTATGATGCAAGATTGTAAAGCCGTTCAAGCTGGGACTTCACACTTTCTAGGGCAAAACTTTTCTAAAGCCGCTGAAATACAATTTACTAATCAAGGTGGTAGTATCGAGTATGCTTGGACAACTTCTTGGGGAGTAACAACACGTCTAATTGGGGCTTTAATTATGACACATAGTGATGATGATGGGCTTGTACTGCCACCAAGAGTAGCACCGCAACATATTATTATTATCCCCATTTATAAAAACGAAGAAGAAAAGCAAAAGGTGATGAATTATTGTAATTCCTTGAAGAAGACACTAAACAATACCTATTACCATCATCAAGAACTTCGAGTACAAATAGATAGTCGTGATATTCGCGGTGGCGAAAAAACTTGGCAATGGGTTAAAAAAGGTGTGCCAATTCGTCTTGAAATTGGTTCAAGAGATATTGAAAATAATTCGGTATTTATGGCACGGCGTGATAAATCACCCAAAGACAAACAAAGTATTGGATTACAAAATTTCATAGAACAAGCAACTACTATTCTTGATGAAATTCAGCTTGAATTATTTAATCGTGCAAAAGTATTTATGAATAGTCATACCTTTGAAGTAAATTCACTTGAAGAGTTTAATAAATTTTTTACTGAAGATAATAATATTAGTGGTGGTTTTGTAACTTGTTACGCCACTGACGATTTGGTTATCGAAAATTTTATTAAGCCATTAAAAGTAACCGCAAGATGTATTCCATTAGAACAAGCTGATAATGCATCTGGGGTATGTATCTTTACTGGAAAAACTGTTAATAAACGGATGGTTTTTGCCAAAGCATACTAAAATGCTTAAATTTTGTATTTTATTTGCGTTTTGTAATTTGGCATATGCTTCAGAGGCTTCGCTACTAGCTCCTGATGTGCAACCTGGTCTGAGAACTGATATATTAAATCCTATTGAACCTCATTTAGTATTTGATACTCCTGTTGCAGCGAATGCTTGGCTTAGTGATATGTCTAATCGCCTCAAAAAATGGGTTCCTGATGAATATGTACGTAAACGCTATTTAACTATCATACAATACGAAGCTGCTCGTGCAGGTCTTGACCCGCAGCTTATACTAGCACTAATTACAGTAGAGAGTAAATTTAATAAATCTGCATTATCTAGTAAAGGTGCGATAGGAATGATGCAAGTTATGCCATTTTGGAAAACACAAATTGGCACTAGCAATCAAAGCCTATTTGATATTGAAACTAACATTCGCTATGGCTGTACTATACTTCGCTATTATTGGGAGCGCTCGGGTTTTGATATGAATAGAGCTTTGGTAGCGTATAATGGTAGTCTAGGGAAGAGTTGGTATTCTGAACTAGTTATGAATGTTTACTATACTTATTGGCAACCAGCAACGGTAGTAGAAATTAAAAACGGTAAAATAATAACAATTGATTATACAGAAAAGTAGATTTTTTGGAACCTAGTTGACTTATTATTTATAGTATCGTTTAGGCTAAAGTGAAGTGCTGAAAATAGTAACAAGATTATAAACTAAGCATTTACCATCTTTCTGTTTAAATATAGTAATGAGTAAACATTTTCTTACTCATTACTAATAAAAATTAAACTTGTATTATGTTAGTTAATCTTTTATTGGCTTACACAATAAATACCCTGTGCGTTAGTGCATATCATAATACCACCGTCCAACCATCCTTTCGTATAAATACCAAAGCCGCCAAAGTCGACAAACTCTCCTTTATCAACAATATCAGCAACTCCTCCTCTTCCAAAAAGTTGACCAGAATTAGGAACAGCAGGAACAGTTAAAGACCATTTCTGACAGTCATGAACACCTGCAGTACCCTTCACTATGTCCTTATCACCTCCACCAGTCCATGCCAATACAATACCAGAGGTAAGTGTTACAGAATTATCTAATGACTCAGCAAGATAACCTCCTGTAGCTGTAGCAACTTTGATTTTTGCATCATCACGATAATACACTTTACCACTAATTGTTGCAGGATTCCCGTCTATCATACCTTTATAGTGTTTTTTTCTATAACGATCAGACAACGTTGCTTTACTTTCTACATATGATTTACACCACGCATCAGCCGCTTGATTAGCAGATGAGTATCCAACTGCAAAATCACCTTTGCGTTGGTCTTTATCTGTAAAAAGAATAATATTTCCTGCAATCACTTTAAAATTTAATTGTGTGGTGCCTACTAAACCTGTATTACTTGTTATAAATAAAGAACTTTCACCTAAATTAGCACTCTCAGCTATTGTTACATTTATATCACAATATCCGCTACCGTTAATAATACATTCATTTGATTCATAAATAAGACCAGTATTATTGGTAACTAACTTGATTTTATTTTCTGTAGTAATTGTAGCTGATTCAACCAAAGTAGCTTTAATTGTAAAAGACTCACCCGTTTCATATGTTTCATATTCATCTGGTTTATACAAAGCGTGAGAAATCACATTAATATTAATCTTTGGTTTATTAGGGTCTGCAATCAAATTCGACTCTATTATAATTGGTTTATTAGGATCTGCAATCAAATTCGACTCTATTATAATTGGTTTATTAGGATCTGCAATCAAATTCGACTCTGCTATAGCTACACTAATACCTGTTGTTGCTGGGCTTGCAGAATCCGTTGCTCCTCCTCCGCTACCGCAAGCAATAAGTACACATGAAATAATTGCTATTATTATAATTTTAAAATTTGTTTTATTCATATTACCTCTCTTATTAAAATATAAATGCCTCTTTCTGGAATCGAGTTGGTAAGATAAAACCCACCATACCCGAATGTAAATGATTTACAACATAACGACGTAAACTATTATAGCAGAAACACAATAAAATTAAATCAATTATTTCAAATTATATTGACTAAATTTGCCACTACGATTGATAGTTTTAAATTTTAACTTAAAATAAGAGCCAAAGGGTTTAGAACATTGACTAATTTTAAAGCACTTCTGCACTTGATGATAGTTAAATTGAGTTTTTAGGATTACCCATACAAAACTCAAAATAACCATATAAATAATTATTGTAAATTATTATCAATTACTAAAGAAACTGGGTTATTTAATTTTTTGTCACTATAATCATCTAATTTTATTAGATTATTAGGATTATTCCTATTGATTTTAAATACTCCACTACCCCAAGCTGATAAATAGATGTTTTTATTTTTATCAATTGCTATATCAGTAATAACACCAGTCCTTATATCAGCGAATAAGATCCATTCAAATGTTACTTTATTAAGCTTGTACAACTTCCCATAACTAGCACCAGCAAATAAATCAACCCCATCATTAAATAAAGTTATAATATAGTTACCATTTTTAAATGGAGTATTGTTAATATTAACTTTTACTAATGATTCATTTTCCCAATGTAATAATTCACTGCCACCATTATCATTAACAAAACCTGTTGGACGAATATCAGCAGCTACATAGACATCATTAAGGTGTGCTGAAACATGTAAATTACTTAAACCATTAAGAAGGTTTTTATTTGTATTAAATATCCACTGATTATTCTCATTACGTACAGCAAAGTTATTGCGATCATCCACGAAATAGTTATATTTTGTTCCCATGGTATCAGTATCTCCACTTATTACAGAGCTCCGACTAAAATCACTTTCTTTCTTAAATAGATTAGTCGTAGGGTTAAAACTATATATTTTCCCCTTTCCCGTACCAATAAGTATAGTATTTGATTCATTTGTTAATGAAAGAGTTTGCGCGTCTTGTGCTCCAGCAAGATCAGGAATGTTATAATAATTATCTAATTGTAGAGCACTGTTGCTAATATTATTTTGTTGATAAATTTTATTACCAGATATCGCAAATAGTCGATGATTTTGACCATCAATCGCTAAAGATTTAACTCCCACATTAGATCCTAAATTAACTACTGGAGAACCTTTACGAAAAACATTCCCAGTAAGATAACCAGCATATAAAGTACCAATATTTACTTTGATATCTTTAAGTTGGCTTGATTCATAGGAAATTACATGATTGTTTATATCAGTGAAAGTGTTTTTACCATTAAGAAATGTAATTTTAGTGTTACCTGTTTTCAAAGGTATCACATTGATAGTGCATTCTACCTTATCCTTACCAGTAGCATCAACATTGCATGTTTGTGTTTTAGTTTCTAAAGACTCAAATTGAGCTATACTAGTATCTTCTATTTGATATGCTAAATTAATAGTTTTGACATTTTTAAGATTGTTTATTGTTAATGTAAATGACTCCTTATCATTGGCAGATATTGGTGAAACGGCCATTGCAGTTAAAACATTTGTTTCATGAGATGGCCCAGTACCAATTATTGTTCCACCAGGATTGTTTTCAATAATATTAATATCCATACTTGAAGAATTTGCTATAGAAGGATTTGGGGATTTAGCCATAATAAGTCGATCTTGACCAACTGTATTTGTATCCTTGGCAATTAATTTAAAATCACATGGATCTTTACTTATATTTATGTCAAATTTACAGTGTCCTGTATCGTTTAATGTAAGCTCTGGATCAGAAAATAAATTATAATCAGGATCAATGATGCTCATACCAAAATTAATGGCTAAACCTAAACCATTAGTACGAAATACCATAAATTTAAAATTTTCAGATTTACCTTGCATGACAGTTAATGGAGCATCAAAAGGTAATTCTTGTCCATCCTTATCTAACCAGTATGTTGAGAGTAATACTCCAGATGATTTTATGATGCTTTGATTAGATCCAAATTTATCTACTGTCTGACCTGCATATGCAACTCCTGATGTAGCAATCATCAGTAGCATTCCTTTTAAAATTTTGTTCATTAGTTTCTTTCATAAAATTTAATTAATTGTTTTTATTTGCCTGTGCTTATTTTGTGTATAGAATTTCACCTCCTTTAAAATTATATATTATTATCAATTGCAATAGTATTTACAGTAAGTGCCAAAGAGTTTTCATCTTGACTATAGTTGTTAATCTTGTATGCTGTATTAATATTGCTATTAGTATTAAATGGGACCTTCCATACTCCATTTTGTTTATTGGCTAGGTAAATATTGCCATTAATATCAATTGCACTATCTACAATTTCGCCAGCAGTTGCTGCAACTAGCTGCCACTTAAAAGATTCGTTTGTGCGGTTTAAATAGTACAACCGTCCATTACTCGTACCTGCATACAAACGATTATGGTGGAACACTAGCATAGTTATATAAGAGACTCCAGTAAATGGATTTATTCCAGTAATTTTAACTTCAGACATGCTTTCATTAACCCATGCAAATAACTTGCTAAACGGTTCATTTGTCGGTACTCCTGCATTTCTACTAACTGCAACATAGACTATATTATTATCAGCAGCAATAACCATATTACTGTAAACATTTGCATCAATTCTGGTTTGAAATCCTTCAAATATATCATAACCAAACTGTTCAAAATTAGAATAATAAATTCCTAAGCCATTGTTACTATCGGCAAAATAAGTAATATTATTTTCTTTATCAATAGAAGATGCAATTATTGAACCAAACATGTTGCCGAATTTACCATTTAATGCACTATTCTTATCCACCTTATAAAAACTATAATCAAGTGAGCCAATCATAACACGATTAGCTACGTCTGTTAAACCAAGAGTCTGTCCCGACCTCCCTGGAATAATATATAATTTCTTGTTCAATTCAAGTTGATTGTTAGCTACATTATCTTGTTTATAAAGTGCTTCTGGTAATAGTGCATACAAGCTATGTGATGGCTCGTCAACTGCAATGGAGCGAACAGGTGACGTGTTAAATGCTCCAATGGTATAAGACTTTGAACCCTTGCGATAAATCCTAGCCTTAGAATAACCAGCAAATAAAGTGCCAACATTTATTTGTATGGAATCAAGTGAAGTATAATGATTTTTTTCATTACTACCTTTAAGAATCCAATAGCTATTATCAATTATAAAATTAATTTGGGTTTTACCTATAGCATAAGGTGTAACCTGAATTAATTTATCACATACTAAAGACTCAGTACCTGTAAAGTTAATATTACAAGATTCTATTTTTTTTCCTTCGAAATCTGCTACGTCAGTATTTTCAATTTCAAACTCAAGATGTATCTGTTTTAAATTTTCAGCTCCTTTTGCTTTAAGCTTTAGTGGTACATTATCTTGTTTTGGTTCATCAGAAACAGCAATTGCGGTCAATGGGCCAAAATTTTCTATTACATTTTCAGGTTTTTTAGTAAATGTAAATATATCTTTACTTGATGCTGGGAATGAAACAACATCTGTAGCTTCATAATAAACCTGTCTAGCTAAGTTTTCAACAGGAGAACCAATATCTTTTAAGCTAATATTGCATAGTCGATATTGGTTACTAAATTGACAAACTGTTGCTGATAAATCAATATCAAATTTTGATTCAAAACTGTCTTGTTCAATAATTTTTAGCTTAGCAGTTGCAATAGTACTGTTATCATGATTATCAATACGGTAGGCATGTAAATAATAATCTGCTAACTCATTTTGTTGTATGTATAATGGAGTATTAACATCTATGCTTTTCAAATTACTATCTAACCATTGCAGTGCTATTGGCCAACCACTGTTTTTAAATTGTACTTTATTACTAAAATACTCCACAGATTGCCCAGCCAATACAAACTTAATAGATAGTAGTATAATCACATTCAAGGCAAATAATAACTTATACATATTTAATACTATCTATTATTATCAACAACAACTGCACTTACATCTGAGTCATAATTATTTAATCTATATGGGTTCATTTGATTATTAAATGGAACTTTCCAAATACCTTTATCACTTGCCAAGTAAATATTGCCATTAGCATCAATAGCCGTATCTTTTAAAAATCCTATACCAGGAATAGTAACAACATACTCCCATTTTTGGTTTGCACTTTCACGATTACTTAAGTAATATAAATTTCCAGTATTACTAGTTGCATACAACTTACCTTGACGAGTAAAGAATAATGAAGTAATGTTCTGATTTTTATTAAATGGGTCTGTGGTACTTAAATCCATTTTTACTTCTGTCACCCTGGGTTTGTTCCAGATATATAATTTGCTACTTTTAGAAAAAGGCGTAATGATTGATGTTGCAACATAAAGTTTACTTTTATAAACAGCTAATAATGGCTTTTGCATTGGTATAACACCAAAACTATGGGTAGTTTTTATTGCCCCTAAAGTATTTGAAGTAAGTGACGTCAAACCACCTTTGCTATCAGCAAAATAAAGTATATTATTGGCTGGATCTAATGTGGAGTTTATTAATGAATCAGATCCACTAGATATAGATAATTGTTTACCATCCTCATTAAAAGGATAAATCTTGCCATCACCAGCACCAATAATAGTACTATTCTTCATATTGAATAAACTAAGTATTTGCCCAGATGCAGGTATATTATACAATTTAGTCAATGCTAGTGTACTTGCGGTTGTATTGTCTTGTTTATATAATTTTTTTGGAGACATTACATATAGTTTATGTTGTTGTTCATCAACTGCTAGACCTCTAATTACTTCCCCTGATTCATCAGCAATAGTTTTTAAGCCTAAACCTTTACGATACACCATAAATTTAGACAAAGATAGATTATTATAGCCAGCAAACAATGTACCAATATTAATTTCAATTGTTTGAGATTTAAGTATCTTCTCACTAAAATCATGTTGAGTTTTATCTTTATCAGTCCAATAGCTTGTATTTAGGAGTCTCATTTTGGTTTTACCAATTTGTTTTGGTGTTACGTTTATAATACAAGATCCATTACCACTTTGGGTTATACTATTAATCTCACAGCTTCCTATGGATTTACCATCAGCATCTGCAATACTTGTATCTGCAAATTCAAAATTAAATCTAAGGTTTGTAATAGAAGACTCTGCATTGTCTATTTTAATAGTAAGTGGTACTTTATCATTTGTTGCGTCATCAGATACAGCTATTCCTGTTAGGATATTTTCCAATCCATCAGGCCCAGAACTAGTAATAACTCCAACTTCAGTAAGCGGTTTAATAGCAATTTCTTGAGTTAAACCATAAAAATCTGCAGTTGCATTATTTTTAGGGTAAGAATGAATATATCGAGTTTCTTTGTCTAATGGACTACTTTCGGTTGCATTAAACATTATTTTACAAAGCCATTTGTCATCGATATATTCAAAATTACATGTATCACCATCTTTTGAACTAAAATTTATATCATTTACAGTTGCTTTTTTATCTTTAATTACCATACCTACATGTATTGAGTTTACAGAATCTTCTGTATGAGCAAATAAATAGTAGTAATTTTTGGCATTTTGTTGTATTGATAAAATCGCAAGTGGATCAACAGATTCATTTTTATTAGCATCAAGCCAATATAAGTAAGTATTTACCGCCCTTGTTGCAAAATCATTTGAATCTAATTGAAAGTCAAAAAATTTAGCAATACTCTGACCTGCATTGACTGTTTTAATTATATTGCAAGTTAATACCAAAAAAACAAAAGCTTTAATGGCTAATTTTTTTTTCTTCATGTTAATTATTCCTATATTAGTTTGTATTTCTATTATTATCAATTGCAATGGTACTTACATTTGACTCATAATTATTTAACCTATATGAATGTTTAGGATTATCAAATGGAACTTTCCAAATACCACTATCATTTGCTAGATAGATGTTGCCGTTGGCATCAACTGCACTATCATTAATTTGTTTTTTAACTCCAATATTTGTCACATCTTCCCATGATGATTGATTGTCTGGGAGATTGACTAATTTATATAAACCACCATTACTACCAGCTGCATATAAATCACCTTGTCGTGTGAAGAAAAGTGAGTTTATGTTATTGCCACCAAATTTAGCTATAAAAGGATTTGAACTTTCTAAAACTTTAACCTCAGTCATTTTTCCATCAATACCATTTCCAGTCCAGGAAAATAACTTACTTCCTCTTGATACTGGAGATGCAGTTGATCCTACAGCATATACTTGATTATTATAAGCTGCAATATTATAGGATCCAAAACCATTTATTTCTTGATTCAATGATATGAATTCAGAGTTTTTTGTATCCTCAAAATACGAGTAGTATGCAGTTACGGTACCATCACTAGTTATTAAGTATAGAACATTACTAATTGGATCAAGAGATGAATGGATTATTGAACTAGATAACTTACCATTGTTACCTCCACCAATTTGAAACAGATTTCCATTACCAGTGCCAACAATAACACGATTAGCTATATCAGTTAAACCAAGCGTTTGTGCGTCTCCACCAGAGATTACCCTTAGTTTTGTTAATAATGATAGCTGAGTATTGTCTATATTTGATTGATAGTATAAATTGTTGTTAGTAATTAAATATAATTTATGTTGTGGCTCATCAATTGCTAAACCATTTACTGTAATTCCTTTTGGTTCAGTTGAGTGTATTGTTTCTAAAACAGAGCCTTTACGATAAAGACTACGTTTTGGTGAGAGTGTAGTATTATATCCTGCAAATAAAGTTCCTACATTAACATTAACTTGAATGTGTTTGTATTCATTTAACTCTAATTCATGCCTCCGATCTAGAGTATCAATCCAATAACTATTAGTTAAAAGCTTGAGTGTAGTTCTACCCATAACTTCTGGAGTTATATTTATCGTACAAGAACCACTTTGATTTTTAAGCTTTTCAATCTTACAAGTACCATGTTGCACTCCATTAATATTTGCTATCTGCTTAGTTTCAAATTCAAGATTCAGGGTTAGACTTTTTAAATTTGGAATTGCATCTTTTATTTTAAATGTGAGTGGTACATTATCTTGTTTTGAATCGTCTGATACAGCTATTGCTGTTAAAGTATTTATTGCACCATTTGGTCCAACAGCAACTATATCACCAATATTACTTAAAGGTATAATAGAAATATCTTGAGTGAAACCATGAAAATCTGCAGTCATATTATCTTTAGGGTAGGAATGAATATATCGAGTACCTTTATCCAATGGACTACGTTCGGTTACATTAAACATTACTTTACAAAGCCATTTGTTATTCACATATTCAAAATTACATGTATTACCATCTTTTGAACTAAAATTTATATCATTTACACTTTCTTGGTTTTCATCTTGAATTTCCATACGTGCATGTATTGAGTTTAAAGAATCACTTGTATGAGCATATAGATAGTAGTAAGTTGGGCTTTTTTGTTGTAAATATAATACTGTTTCAGCATCTAAATATCTATCTGTATTCATATCATACCAAAATAATTGAGTATTTGTTCTCAATGTTTGTTCACGACCAAAGAATTTAGCCACAGTCTGTCCAGCATTTGCCACATTTACATACACTAATATACTAAAAAATAAAAAATTAGGTACTAACAACTTATTTGGAAATATTTTTTTCAATTTATTTACCTTTCAAGAAATGCAAAGTGATTTATTCACTTTGCATTTAAAAATATAATTAATCCTAAAACTTTTTAGTCCAGTCAACTTTTACATTAATGTATCCCAAAGCTGATGCACCTTGATTGTAATCTGTAAAATAATGATACCAGTGCCAACCTAGAGCTAATATATCAGTTTCGCCAATATAACGACCTGCTGGAAGCTTAAAGTTTTTATCTAAGGTTATTCTTGCTCGTAATAAACCCGAATATCTTTTATTACCAGAAACCGCACCAGAATTCATTGCTAAGAAATAGGCACCCCCAAAAGACCTATATCCATCTACCACAAGATCATATTTTTGATGCGTAGTAGTATGAGTTACTTTAACAATAAAACTTTGCTTTGCTTGTGGATCTATAAATGCACCATACCACGCACCAACACCAACAGGGTTAGACTCTGGGTTTGCATTCATCCAAGGAGCTACATAATATATAGCCTCTGTAGTTAATGTTGGTACATTAAACCCGTTAAGAGATATAGTACCGTCTTCGGAGTATGAATTACTAAAATACTCTTTATCAGCAGCAGTTAAATTCATAGTTTCAAGCAATTGAATTCCATCATTATTATCAACCACTAAAGAAGCAGGTTTGGTGTTAGTGTATGTATAGTCTAATAGTTCGATTGCTTTATTTTCATGATTTTTTATACGTAATACTTTTCCATCAACAGCTATATAAATATTACGCAGATTATCAACAACTACATCTTGTATAGTTCCTGTAGTATTTATATCAGCTTTCAGATCCCATTTAGGTGGATTAGCCATGTTATCTAAACGATATAATTTTCCAGTATTAGATGCTGCATACAAAGCAGTACGATCTTCATCCATATCCGCAAAAAATAGTTTCTTAATGCTGGAGCTTTCAAAAGGTTTATTGGAAGTTTTAACCTCTACTAGCTTGCCAACACTGTCATTGTTTTCAGTTATGAATTTATATAAAACAGCATTGTTCCTATTAAGAATATCTGGTAATTTACTGCTACTTGATACATAAACCGCACCTTTATTTGCTGCTACTAAATTATTCCTGTTAAGAAGTGCCGCTAATTCATATTCTGTTAAACTCTCATTCTTATATACACCTAAATTGCTTTTGCTATCAGCAAAATACACAATATTAGTGTATTGATCTATATATGATGATACTATTGATTGAAGTTTCTTGCTAACTAATGGTTTGGCTGTGCCACCTGTAACTTTAAAAGTACCAGTACCATTCCCTACCAATAATTCATTTACATTATTACTTAATGACAATGTTTGTAGCAAATTAGTTTTATCACCAATAGATACTATTGATTTTAGCGATAAATTTACCATAGGATTTTGTTGTGCATATACCTTTGTGTCATTCATTGCATATAAAATATTATCTTTAGAATTTATCGCTAACGAACGAACAGAAAAGCCTTCTTCTAGCATTTGCGTAGAGCCTTTACGATAAACTTTACCATTCATATACCCAGCATAAAGAGATCCGATATTAACGTGAACAGTAGGAAGCTTTTGATATTTCAAACTCTTGTTATCAGCCCTAAGGTACGTACTATCGCTTAAATCTATTGTTGTATTACCATTTATTATTGGTGTTAGTGTAACTGTACAAGATCCTTTACCACTACTGTCAACAGGAAAGTTACATGCTGTTTTACTTAATTTAGCAATCTTTTCATTAGTTGATTTAAACTTAAGGTATGCATTCTTAGTTCCAATTGCACCAAGTACTTCAAATTTTATTTCTATATTATCATTTTCTGGTGTATTTGATACAGCAAGTGCTGATATTGTATTAGGTTTACCATCTGCAGCAACTACTTGAATTACTCCAGACTCATTATGAGGAATAACATTTATCTTTTGTGTGTCATTAGCAAAGTCAAATGTATTACCCTGTTGTCTAAAATATGAAATATGGCGTGGTGAAGTATTGTCTATAAGATCAGGGTGATATGATGCAGTCAGTGTAACAGGGCATAATAAACTTTTATAAGTGTTTCCACTATATTTTACATCTTTAAAACTGAACTTGCAACGTGCATGTTGTGTGATGTCAGATCCCCCTGTAACTGTAATATCTTTTTGTACATACTTGCCATCATCAACAATATTTAAACCAGCAAATGATTTTTCTAAATCTGCATCATAGTCTTGATACTCAAAAAAACCCAAATGAAAGTTTTCAGGAATACCTTGTTCAATCTGAAGAGGTACATTATAATCAGCAATGCTTTCAAGATTAGATAAATCACTATCTTTTATCCAACTTGCCGTTGGATATGTTGTTCTAAGAAGTGATTGATTTATATCAAAGTTCTTTACTGTCTGCCCAGCGTTGGATGCACCAACACTAATTAGTAGCATACTACCCAGCAGTGTCCTATTTAAAAACTTATATTTCAATTTATTTACCTTTCGATACGATTATTATAAAGCCACTCAAAATTATCATATTTTTTAGTTTAAGTGTGTTTACACAAATGGTTATTGTTTGCAAATACCAAGTTGCGGACGTATTATAATGATAATAGTTATATTTATACCACCCCACAAAAATAGGGTGGTATAAATATGGGGTACTAATTAATCCTGGAACATATTGATTTTATCGAGTTATCAAAATTTTGAATCAAGCTAAGCCTTGAAGTAAAACTAATAAAACACAAGAAAAACCACTGGAATCAGTCATAATATTTGGAATTTTACGCAAACAATATTTGATTGTATGATATAATTTATTAGTTATCATTATATTTTAAGACGCTACTTTGTTAAGTATGCAGTATTTTATAGATTGTTTTTTTTAGAGATACAAAATGAATAATATTTTATCAGATCAAGAGTTTTTTGAACTCTATCTTAAATCTGTAGCTATAATTTATAGCACTCTTGATGAGGTGGTATTCATTAAGAATGCAAATTTAAAATTTTGCTATGTTTCACCAACTTATTTACGAGGGTATAAAGAAGGAGGTAATATTTCAAAAGAGGTGCTTTTAGGCTTAGATGAACCCAAACAAACCAAAACCACCTTTGATGAAGCAATACTCAATCAAGATATTGAAATAAAATCTAATCTTAAACCAGCAAAATTCCTTTATATAGATATCTATAATAAAATAGGTATAATCCACAAACAAGCAATTATAAACCCAGACACTAATAATTTTGTTGGGATTTTCTGTCATGTATCTCCATTGGCTTTACCAAGTGTAGTGGATATGCTTTATAAAATCAATGGCATTAATGACATATCTTGCCCAATAACAGCTCAATCAAGTAAATATGAGTTAACTCAAAGACAGCATGAGGTTTTATTTCTATATATAAATCGTTATTCCGCCTCTGAAGTTGCTGTAATCTTAAGTGCTTTGGGTAAAAAAATTACTGTCGGTCGAATCAATGATATTTTACAAAATCTTAAGTTTATATTTTGGGTAAATACTAAAGAAGAACTAATTAAAAAAGCAATTAGTTTAAAATACCATTTGCTACTTCCTCGCTCATTTCTTCAAGTTGGTAGCTTTCCTTTTGAGGAAGAGTTATTGATCTCAGAAATTTAACCTCATTATATTTCTATGTGGTTTTATATTATCTTAGTTTATATGCAAAATCCTTTGACTTAAAATTTATACAAATATTTTGGGTTGACATCGTTTAAAATACAATGTATCATTATCAACGTTGCGAGAAATATTCCCGCCTAACTAATTAGTAAAACAGTTCTAAGATTCATGTATTTACATGAAAAAATAATTTAGTCAAGGACTATTAATGAAAGCCAATCTGTATATTGAATTATTGAAAAGTGCAATTAATAGTTATCTTTATTTTGGTACTGATAGTGCAATTAGTAATGCAAAATTCTTTAATAATTCAAAATGGTTGATTCCAAACGCCTTAAAACCTCATACATTGTGTAATCGCTCGCAACTTGATTTTTTAGAACGGATGATGATTCATTTAATAGAAAGCAAAGTAGCTGGAGATTTTGTTGAAGCAGGTTTTTGGCGTGGAGGAAACTCGATTTTTATGAGAGGTTTTCTCAAAGTAAGGGGTGAAAATCGTCAAGTAATTTTAATTGATCCGTTTATAGGTGGTGGTACATTATCAACATGTTATGTTTCAAATGAACAGTTTGATACATGGACTAACCGTTTGGTATCTGAGCTAGAAGAGGTGAAAACACATTTTAATCGCTATGGCTTATTAGATGATTTTATTTCTTTTTGCCATGGTAAAATATCAGAAATTGAATTTCCTAATAGCTTATCTAAAATAGCATTGGCTAGACTTGATGTTGGTTCATATGAATCATACTCGCATGCTTTGAATAAAATACACCCCTTGATGGCTAAAGGTGGGTGTGTGATATTAGGTGATTGGCATCTTGAATCATGCCGTGCTGCAGTTTATGATTTTATTAGAAATAATCAGCTAAATGCACTAATTTCCGAACTCTTTAAAGGAGATTTAGCAGATGCTCATTTCTTTATTTAGTATAACTATTTTTTACATTATCTAATATATAACCTCTTACAATACATGATTAAAAAGTTGGAATAACTGCACCTTTGTATTTATCAACAATAAATTTCTTAGTTTCAGGTGATGTGATTGCTTTAACTAAAGCCTTCATTTTTGGTTCGTTTACTTCATCAGGTCTCACAGCAACTAAATTTGCAAATGGACTATTTGTACTTTCAATTAGTACTGAATCTTTAACAGGGTTTAACCCAGACTGCATTGCGATATTTGAATTAATAATTGCAATATTTACTTGCTTACTTTTAAGAGCTCTAGGTAACATTGCTGGATCAATCTCTACTATTTCTACTTGATATGGATTGTCAATTATATCTTTTTTGGTCGGTAAGATAATGCCAGCTTTTAGCTTAATTACCCCATTAGCCTGTAATATGTTTAGAGCACGTCCTTCATTGGTTGGATCATTAGGTACTGCAATTTTAGAACTTTTAACTAAGTCAAAAGCTTTTTTGCTCTTAATGAATTTAGCTTCGTTAGGAGCAGCATAGGCACCCATAGGCTCCAAATGTACATCAACTAAATCAACCATATTTGTTTTATGGTCTTTATTATATTGAGTTAAATAAGGCTTAGTTTGAAAGTAATTAGCATCCAAAGATTTTTGAAACACAGCAATATTTGGAGTGATATAATCAGAAAATTCGGTGATTTTTAGATCATAGCCTTGTTTTTTTAGTGCTGGAGTTATAAATTTAAGTATATCAGCATGAGGAACTGATGACGCACCTATAGTTATAGTTTCATTCGCAGCTACATCTACAATAGCTGATAAGCAAAATATGCTTAAAAGTAATTTACGCATAAATAGTTGTTCCTAATAAATGAAGTTTCAGAATATTATTATTTATTCTCTAGAGAATGACGGATATCTAGTAATGAATAAACTATAAGAGCAATAATTAAAGTACCACTCCAAGACAAAATCACTTGGATCACACCATCAACTATACCCATACCGCCACCAATTGTCACCCCCGAAAATACCCCTGACGCAGCTCCAGCAATAAACGCTACTACTACCAAAACATTAAATACTTTTTCTGCATGGTTTAAAAACTGTTTACGCATTTTTTTACATTCCTTTAAATAACATATTATCTATAGCATCACATATCGTGTGAAGTACCAAAAGATGAACCTCTTGAATTCTAGCAGTACGATTAACTGGTACACACACGTTAACATCAGTATCTTTTAGTAGATGAGTAATTTTACCACCATCTTTACCAGTTAAGGTAATAATTTTCATGCCTTTATTATGAGCTACTTCAATTGCTTTTATAACATTACTAGAATTACCAGAAGTAGATATCCCAAGAAGAATATCACCAGTGCTTCCTAGAGCCTCTACTTGCTTAGAAAATATCACATCAAATGAGTAGTCATTGCCAATTGCAGTTAGGGCTGAAGTATCGGTTGTAAGAGCTATTGCTGGTAATGGTGTACGTTCCATTTCATAACGCCCCGTGAACTCAGCCGCAAAATGTTGACTGTCAGCAGCAGAGCCACCATTACCACAAATCAGGATTTTATTGCCTGATTTAAATGCTGTAGCTAGAATATTTATAGCTTTTTCAACACCTGGCTGAATAAACTCAGCCGCTTTTTGTTTAGCAGCAATGCTCTCATCAAAGTTTTGTTTAATTAGTTCTCTAATACTCATACCGTATCCTTTATATAGTTATTACCATTATTATAGTATATTTATTTCAAATTTGGTATTTAATATTACTTTAGGGCAAGTGCAGGGAGCATGGATCCTCGATTCACATTTAATCAGCAGAATTCGTAGGTCGAGGATGACAGAAGAAAAAAATACAAATATGTCACTGTTTTAACTTTCGAACGTCATTCCAAACAAAAACATATTGCTATTTCGTTAAGAGTTTGGAATCCATGCCCTAATAGTTTTTAACTTTCGAACGTCATTCCAAACAAAAACATATTGCTGTTTCGTTAAGAGTTTGGAATCCATCCCCTAATAGTTTTTAACTTTCGAACGTCATTCCAAACAAAAACATATTGCTG
>CANEUJ010000010.1 GCA_947441745.1 Neisseriaceae bacterium
AAAATCAAGCTCTTACCTAAAGCTTCAACGGCACTTGATTTTGCTTATTTTATTCATAGTGATATTGGCAATCATTGTTATATGGCAAAGATAAATCAACAACTTCAAAAACCTAATCAAATACTTAGAAATGGTGACATAATTGAAATTATAACTAAAGATAATATTGAACCCAAAGAAGAATGGTTAAAAATTGCAGTTTCTGGTAAAGCTCAAAGTAAAATTAAACAATTCTTTAAAGAACAAAAGTTTGATGAAAATGTTGCTAATGGAGTAAACTTACTGGAGCTTGGTTTATCTATTTTTGAACCAGAGAAAAGTATAAACGATGAAATGCTTCAAAAATTAATTAACGAACATTATCCCAAATTAGATCTTAAAGAGCTTAAACATAGAGTTGGTACTGGGCAATTATCGGTTTTAGAATTAATTAAAAAAATATTAGGCTACAATCAAAACACAATTTTAGAGATAAATTTAAGTCAATGTAAAATACCTGTAATTCAAGATGAGTATTGCCTTGCATTGCCTGGAGAAAGGATACTTGCATGTATTACAAGGCAAGGAAAACTACTTATTCACAAGGCAAATTGTAAACATGCTAAAATAGGTGGACTTGATAATTTAACTTATATCCTTATAATAAATGATAGTGGTATTAGATTTGCAAGCCAAATTCAATTATTAATATCTAATGAACCTGGTACATTTGCCAAATTATCAGGTGCAATGGGTGAAAAAGGTATTAATATTATTGAACTAATACAAGCAAGTTACACAGAAGAAACGGCTGATGTTTCTGCTCGAATAGGTGTAAAAAATCTTGGTGAAGTAGAAGATTTAATCAATTTATTTCACAAGAAAGATTTTATTAGAAAAGCAATCCTGCTATAAAATAGTTTAAGGAAATTTATGATTACAACAAATAACAACAAAGAGTTTGGAATATTAGACAACGATGAATTAACTCCCATCATACCACTGAAAGACGTTGTAATTTTCCCTAACATGGTGGTACCTTTATTTATTGGTCGCCAAAAATCAATAAGTGCCTTAGATGCCGCTGCCAAAAAAGATAATATGGTAATATTGTTAAGCCAAAAAAACCCTCAAGATAATGATGTTACCACTGAAAATATTTATGATGTAGGTACTTTAGCAAAAGTCTTACAAGTCTTGAAACTACCAGATGGAACAAATAAAGTCCTTATTGAAGGTAAAACCAGAGCAAAAGCACATAATATAACTGAACAGCTGGGTTATCTTACAGCAAAAATAGAAGCTATAACAACTAAAAACGATATTAATAAAATTGAGTTAGAAGCAATCAAGCGTGAAATAGTGCAACAGTTCGATCAATTTGCTCACTTAAACCAAAAGATACCAGAAGAAATTATAACGTTAATTGCTAAAATTGAAAACATCGAGCAGTTAACAGATGTAATAACAACTCACGTTGTAATGGATTTACAAATTCGCCAAGATTTGCTTGAGACGATGTCGCTCAAAAAACGTTTAAATAAGTTATTGCGTGAATTAAATCGTGAAATTGAAATTTTGAACGTTGAAAAACGAATTCAAGGGCGGGTAAAACAACAAATAGAAAAGAATCAAAAAGAGTATTACTTACATGAACAAGCTAAAGCAATTCAACAAGAGCTTGGCGAAGAAGAAGAGCTTAGTGAAACTGAAGAATTAGAGCGTAAGATTAAAAAAGCTAAGATGCCTAAAGAGGCTGAAACGAAGGCTCTTAATGAACTAAAAAAACTAAAAACAATGCCTCAGATGTCATCTGAGAGTTCAATTGTTCGAAATTATATTGAACATTTAAGCGATCTACCTTGGGATAAGACTTCTAAAATTAACCATGACTTATCAAAAGCCCAAAAAGTTCTTGATAAAGATCATTACGGCTTAGAGAAAATTAAAGAACGAATTGTTGAGTATCTTGCGGTACAAAAACGAATTGAAAACAATAAATCCCCTATTTTATGCTTTGTAGGCCCCCCAGGTGTTGGTAAAACATCTCTTGGTGAGTCTATTGCACGAGCTACAGGTCGTAAATATGTACGAGTTGCTCTTGGTGGTTTACATGATGAAGCTGAAATAAGGGGACATCGTAAAACTTATATTGGAGCTATGCCTGGTAAAATACTACAAAACATAGCAAAATCAGGAGTGAAAAACCCTTTATTTCTATTTGATGAAATTGATAAACTAGGCTCTGACCACCGCGGAGATCCTGCTTCAGCTTTACTTGAAGTACTAGATCCAGAGCAAAATAATAGCTTTGTAGATAACTATACTGAAGTACCTTTTGATTTATCTCAAGTAATGTTTGTTGCAACAGCAAATTCACTAGATATCCCAACAGCTCTTCGCGATCGTATGGAAATAATTATGCTGTCAGGCTATACTGAGCAAGAAAAACTAAAAATTGCCCAACAGTATTTATTAGCTCGCCAAATAAAAAACACGGGGTTAAAATCAAGTGAAAGTTTAATAAAAAAAGAAACTATCTTAGATATTATCCGCTATTACACAATGGAAGCTGGAGTACGTAGTTTAGATCGTCAAATCAATAAGCTATGCCGTAAAATTGTTACATTAATTGATACGGGGAAAGCAAAAAGTAAGAAACTTACAGTTACTCCAACTAATTTACACGAATATCTTGGAGTACCAATTAATGATTTTGGCGTAAGTGCTAGAGAAAATCGTATTGGTCGCGTAACTGGTCTTGCCTGGACTGAAGTTGGTGGTGAAATCTTAACTATTGAAGTAGTAGCTATTCCTGGAAAAGGTCAAGTTATTAGAACTGGTAAACTTGGTGATGTAATGCAAGAGTCTATTCAGGCAGCTATTAGTTTAGTTAGAAGTAGAGCTTTAGCTCTTGGAATTGATGAAAAATTCTATGAAACTAAAGACATTCATGTACACGTGCCAGAGGGTGCAACACCAAAAGATGGCCCTTCCGCAGGTATTGCTATGGTAACAGCAATTACTTCAAGTCTTAACCATATTCCAGTTAAGTCAAGTGTGGCAATGACTGGTGAGGTAACATTATATGGAGATGTATTACCTATTGGAGGACTAAAAGAAAAAATGCTTGCAGCTTTAAGAGCTGGCATCAAGACTGTAATTATCCCTGATAAGAACATCAAAGATCTTGAAGAAATACCACATGAAATTAAAGATGGCTTAATCATAGTGCCTGTTAAGACAGTTGATCAAGTTTTAGAAATAGCACTTGAATATAAACCTGTTCCAATCAAAGCTACTGATATTGCTACAACTATTCCAACGCCACCTGTAGCACAAAAACTGAGCACAACTTCAATGCAGTAGTACTTAAAGTTGAGCAAACAGAAAATTAATAGATACTTGCCAAGTGCTGATTCCTTGGCAATATCTAAACTTTATAAATCTCCCCTATTAGTTATTACTAACGATGCCTATAGTGCAAACCGTATATGTAATGAATTATCGATGTTTAGCCCCAATTTGAGAATAAAAGTATTTCCTGATACTGAAGTTTTGCCATATGAACGTATTTCACCACAAAAAGACATTATAGCTGAAAGACTTCGTATATTATGGGAGATAAGTCAGCAATCTCTTGATATTGTTATAGTGCAATCTAGCACCATACAAAAGAGAGTCTGCCCTAAGGAATACCTGTATAGCCGTGTAATGTTATTAAAAATTGGTGATAAGCTCTCCATAAGTAAATTAAGTAGTCAATTGATAAATAGTGATTATAATCATGTAACTCAAGTATTTGAAACTGGTGAGTTTGCTATTCGTGGTGGTGTAATTGATATTATGCCAATGGGCAGTAAACATATTATTCGTATTGAATTATTTGATGATGAAATAGAGTCATTAAAACTAATTGACCATAAGAGTAAACTTCTTATTAAAACCATAGAAAGATTTGAATTAATTCCAGCACGTGAGTATCCAACTGACAAGGCTAATCTTGATAAATTCATTAATAATTTTTTTGCTACCTTCCCAGGTGATAGCTATATACTAAAAGAGCTTAAAAATGGTATTTATCCAGCAGGTAGCGAATTCTATCTACCTCTATTTTTTGATGTGACGGCAACATTATTTGATTATATTGATAATACTTGGGAGATTGTTTATTACCAAGAATTAGTTAGTACCTGCAATCTAAATTGGCAAGAAGTTGGCAAACGCTATTTAACTTATAGTAACCAATATCCATCCCTAAAACCCGTAGATTTATTTTTAACGACTGATAATATATTTATTAAGATTAAAGAATATACAGCATATGAATTTCAAGAACAAGGTGAATTAAATAAAAAGGTAAAAATATTACCCGATGTATCAACTAGTAGCATAAATCCTTTTTTGAAATTAAGAGAATTTCGCGAGAGCCATAAAGGTAAAATAATCTGTGCCTTTGATAGCATTGGACGAGTTGAGATAATGCGTCAGGCATTACAAGACTTTGATATTAAAGTAATAAAAAACCTTGATGAAGTAATAGATAATAAAAATATATATCTAATAAACCACACTCTTTATAATGGTTTTATCTGGGAAGATATGGCTTTTATAACTGAACAAGAGTTATATAAAGATACTAAACATGTAACTAGAACCCGTAAATCACAAACATCTCAAGTTGAAAATGACGCAATAATTAGAGATTTAGCCGAGGTTAAAATTGGAGATTTTGTAGTACATATTAATCATGGAATCGGCAAATATTTAGGCTTAACTTGTCAAACTATTGCTGATATTGAATATGAGATGCTTGAATTAGAATACCAAGATGAGTCCAAACTATTTATTCCTGTTAATAATCTACATTTAATAAGTCGTTATTCCCACTTGGAGAATGTCGATATTACACCTAATAAGCTAGGAAATAGTCATTGGGGGAAAATAAAAGCCAAGGCTGAGAAGAAAATTAATGATATGGCGGCTGAGCTTCTTGAGTTATATGCCAATCGTGAGATGGAACAAGGATATAAATTTACCTTACCCCAAGAATACAAAGATTTTGCAGCAGGTTTTATGTATGAACCAACTATTGATCAATTAAATTCTATTGATAATATAATTACAGATATGACTAAGTCTAAACCAATGGATAGATTAATTTGTGGTGATGTTGGTTTTGGTAAAACAGAAGTAGCCATAAGAGCTGCATTTATTTGTGCAATGAATGGCAAACAAGTGGCCATGTTAGCACCAACAACATTACTCACAGAACAACATTATCAAAACTTTGTTAATCGTTTTGCTTCTTTTCCGATCAAAATTGCTGAGATATCAAGGTTTAAAACCAAAAATGAGATCAATGAAATATTAGAGCTTGTAAAAAACGGACAAATTGATATTGTAATTGGTACTCATAGACTGATTCAAAGTGATATTAAATTTGCAAATCTCGGCTTAGTAATAATAGACGAAGAACATAGATTTGGAGTAAAGCAAAAAGAAAAGCTAAAACAATTACGTTCTCATATTGATTTTCTAGCGATGACTGCAACGCCAATACCGCGCAGTTTATCAATGGCGATGGAAGGTTTACGTGATTTTTCAATAATTGCAACACCACCCAAAAGACGCTTGGCGGTTAATACTCTAATTTGTAATGATGAAGACGAGACTATTAAAACAGCTATTTATCGTGAAATAAAGCGTGGTGGGCAAGTGTATTTCTTGTTTAATGATGTAGCTAATATAAATAAAATGCACGAAAGATTAACAAAACTAGTACCCGAAATTGAAATAGCTATCGCCCATGGGCAAATGCACGAAACCACACTAGAACAATCGATTCGAGATTTTATCCATCAACGCTATCATGTACTTTTATGTTCCACTATTATTGAAAGTGGAATTGATATTGCTAACGCTAATACCATTATAATTTATAGAGCTGATAAACTTGGCTTAGCACAACTACACCAACTACGTGGACGTGTCGGTAGATCCCATCATCAAGCTTATTGTTATTTAATTGTGCCAGAAAATGTAACTTCTGATGCTGAAAAACGCCTAGATGCAATAAAAATGACTAGTGAATTAGGTGCTGGCTTCAATCTAGCTATGCATGACCTAGAAATTAGAGGTGCTGGTGAAATATTGGGTGAAAATCAATCTGGGGATATTAAAGAGGTTGGGTTATCACTTTATACTGAAATGTTAAAACGAGCAATTAATAAATTAAAATCAAAAAAACTAGTTGGAGGACTTCCTGATATATCATCAGAAGTGAATTTAAACACAACTGCAATTATCCCTAACGAATATTGCCCTGATATTCATGACAGACTAGTATTTTACAAAAGGCTTGCTAAGTGTGAAAATAGTAATAGCGTTGATATGGTATATCAAGACATAATTGACAAATGGGGGTTGCCTCCAATTGAAGTACAGCATCTAATTGAGTCGCACCATTTACGAGTTAGAGCCGTTACACTTGGGGTTCAGAAATTTGATATTTATGATAAAAAAATCATCCTTAATTTTATCGATAATCCACCAATAAAACCTGAGAATATTATACGTTTATTACAAAAAACTTATACTTGTAAATTTGATGGAAAAAATAAATTAATTTGGAATGTGGAATCTGATAATATTACTACTAAGATTAAAAACGCAAATTACATTCTGGAAGAATTATCATGATTATGGCATGGATCCCAAACTCTTTATGAGACAGCAAAATATTCATGTTTGGGATGACGTTAGAAAATTAAAACAGCTACATATTTGTATTTGGTATGCTATTTTTCTGCTGTCATCCTCGACTTACGAATTCTGCTGTTTGAGTGTGAATCGAGGGTCCATGCCCTTGCCCTCTTCTACATATTTTTCTGCTGTCATCCTCGACTTACGAATTCTGCTGTTTGAGTGTGAATCGAGGATCCATGCCCTTGCCCTCTTCTACATATATAAAGAAATGACATTATGCCTAAACTAAAACCCATCTTCTGGAAAGTATGTAATTTATTAAATAAATACATCGCCTCCCCGCGTATGGTTATGGGATACTTAAGACATGATGGTAAGTACCAAGACCTCACCAGGATAAGTAATACTACTAGTATAGTAAATAAACAAAACTTACAGTTAGAAAATAATATCTATATTGGGCATTATAATTTCATTGAAGCAAGTAATAAAGTCACAATCGGTGAAGGATGCCAAATTAGTAACTATGTAAGTATTTTAACGCATTCATCTCATATATCAATTCGTCTTTATGGACGGTATTATATAGGTCAAAAATCTCATATTGGCTATATAGCTGGTAGTGTTATCGTAGGTAAATATACCTTTATTGGCCCACATACTACTATTATGCCAAATACTAATATTGGCAAAGGTTCCATAATATCTGCATATAGTATGGTAAAAGGCACATTCCCTGATTTTGCAATAATAGCTGGTAACCCAGCCAAACAAATTGGCGATACCAGGGATATGGATAAAGAATATTTAGAAAACAATAACGAACTGCAACAGTACTACAATGAATGGGCTAATACAAATGACTAAGCAAACAGTTATATTAGTAGGATCAAATTCAGTACATACACTTAGATATTTAGTTGGCATTAGTACTTTTGTAAATAATATAGTGTTTATTACAAATAATACTAACGGCTTAGAACTACCAAGTAATGTAGTAGTACATGTAGTAAATTTTAGTCTTTATAATCTCAGAGCTCGTTTTCAAATTGCCAAAATAGTCTCAAATTATGAAGGTAGTGTCATACATATTCAACAGGCTAATAGTTATGCTTATCATACACTAAAAGCAATAAAAGGTAAGAGTTTCAAAACTATTCTTACTACATGGGGATCTGATATTTTAGTATTACCAAACCACGGGCTAATTTTTTCTAATATGGTTAAATTTAATCTTGCAAATGCTAATATCATAACATCAGATTCTTTGTATATGTCATCCAAAATCAGAGAATTATACCCAAAAGTTGTAGAACTTCATACTATTAATTTTGGTATTCAAAATATTCCAGATAACGTTGCTGATTTAAGTGTTAAAGAAAATATAATTCTATCCAATCGTCTTCATAAGCCATTATATAATATTGATAAAATAATCTTAGCTTTTACCAAAATGGTTACTAAAAATCCAGAATACAAACTAGTAGTTGCAGCTAGTGGTACTGAAACTACAATATTAAAAGAATTAAGTAAGAGTTTAGGTTTAAATGATAATCAAATTATATTTACTGGAATGCTTAGTTATAATGAATTAATTAACTGGTACCAAAGAGCCAAATACTTTATATCAATCCCAACTTCAGATAGTACATCAAGTAGCTTACTTGAAGCTATGGCATATGGTTGCTATCCAATATTATCAAATTTACCTGCAAATATTGAATGGGTCATAGATGATACTAATGGGATAATTAATCAAAATCCAGATAATCTATATATGGATATTATAAGGGCTATAAATTTAAGCAATTATAGCTTAACAGAAAGTATGAAATTTAATTACAACCTAATCAAACAAAAGGCTGTATTTACTAGTAATATTCAACAATTCATAAGTTTATATAAATAATTAAATTAACTCTTCTTGACTATCGTGATGTTTTTTATCAACTATCGCACTAATGGCATCATCATGAAGTAAAATAGATATTCGTTCATTATGAGTTACATCTTTACTACCAAAAACCACATTACCATGCTTGTTTCGAACTATTGCATATCCACGCGATAAAATACTACTTGGATTTAATAAGTCCATTTCCCGCTCTATATTAACTAGTAAATTTTGACGATTTTTTAGCAGCTGTTTAAATTTAGTAGTTAAACGCTCATTTAATGATTTAACTAAATTACTTCTCTCACGTAATCTATTTTGTGGGTTTAGTACTCTAAGCTTTGCGTTATATAAGTCAAGCCTTTGAGCACAGTTATTTATGATATATTCCATTACACCTTCAAGTTCTGATTTTAGTTTATGTATTTTAGTATCCCATTCATCTCGGCTTTTAGCAACAAGCTCTGCAGCAGCGGTTGGGGTTGGAGCTCTTAAATCAGATACAAAATCAATAATTGTTGTATCTGTTTCATGCCCTACAGCACTAATTAAGGGAATATGACTTGCAAACACTTCACGAGCTACAACCTCTTCATTAAATGCCCATAAGTCATTAATACTTCCTCCACCACGACATACTATCAAAACATCTACCTCGTTTCTAATATTAGCAGTTCTGATACTTTTAGCAATCTGCATACCAGCCTCAGCCCCCTGTACTAAGGTGTGATATACAATAATAGTAATATTTGGCATACGTCTTTTAAGAGTAGTAATTACATCACGTATAACCGCACCTTCTTTAGAAGTAACCAAACCAATAGTTTGCGGAAATATCGGTAAAGGCTTTTTATAGCGTTTATCAAATAAACCTTCACTAGTTAACTTATTAATTAATCTTTGATATGCTTCCCATAAATCTCCAACACCAAGCATTCTGATACGCTCTACATTGATTTGATAGCTACCATTAGCCTGATAGATAGTAACTCGCCCCCTAACCTCAATTTGCTGTCCATTATCAATTTTAAAATCAGCTAGTGCTAGCGTCCTGGCAAATATCACACAAGAAATTTTACCGCTTTCATCTTTTAAATCAAAATAAGCATGATTATATATTTTTAGACCAGATACTTCACCTTTAACCCAAAATACTGGCATATTATTTTCTAATAATGTCTTTGCTAATTTATTTAACTGACTAACACTTATACTATCAGTCTCAAAGTTCAAATTTGGCTGTAAATTACTTAACTTATCCACATTTTATTTCCACAAACATTATTTTCTAATTAATTTTTTAATAAAAAAACTTGACTTTAAATAACACACTGTTCTGTATTAAAATAGCCAACAAACCTAATGGCTTTAGTTAAATTCAAAACCTCTTGTAATATAAGGGTTTAAATGAAATTTTATACTAGTTACACACAAAGTTATCCACAGATTTTGTGAGTAGTTTAAAAAAGTCTAATAATTAGGTAACTTAAGCAAAAATTGTTAGATATTAAACTACATGTTTTCTATAAAAAATGATTCTTAGATTTATTAATTCCAGCAAAAATCATTTTGGCTAGTTTCTGTCTAAATTCAGAGTTTTTCAGTTGATTTTCCTCATCTGGATTTGATATAAACCCTGTCTCCACAAGGACTGATGGAATATCTGGTGCTTTTAAAACTGCAAAAGCTGCTTTTTCAACTTGGCTGTTATGTAGTCTACCAACTTTACTTAAACTCGGTAATAAATTTAATGCTAATTGAGTACTTTTTTTATTGGTCATAGTTTCTGTCATATCTAAAAGTACGCTACTTGTCATTTTATCTTTACTTTTAAAAGACATTCCACCGATTAAATCAGAATCATTCTGGGTTTTAGCAAGCCATTTAGCAAAACTACTGCTTGATCCATGATCTGATAAAACAAATACTGAAGCCCCCTTTGCCGCTCTAGTAGTAAAAGCATCAGCATGAATTGATACAAATACATCAGCTTTTGCTTTTCTAGCAATAGCAACTCGAGTACCAAGTGGTATAAAAACATCCTGGGTACGAGTTAGCTTCGCCTCCATGTAGTCAGTTTTATTTATTATATCATATAGCTTATGCCCAATATCAAGTACTACATCTTTTTCTTTAGTTCCAGTTGGCCCAATAGCCCCTGGGTCTTCCCCACCATGACCTGGATCCAACATGACCAACAGCTTGCTACTAGATTGCTGTTTATATGTTTTATGTATCATGGGACTACTTGCTATTACATGAGTACCCACACTATCATGACTTTGTAGTTGTAACAGTGCCAAAATGTCATCGTTTAGTGTATCATCAAGACTCGTTGTTGTGTCAGGATACATGTCTATAACATAGCGATACTGATAGCTAACTCCAGCTAAATTAACTGGAGCAATAGTCTTCATTTGGATTTTAACAGCTTGTTTTAAAGCTACCTTGATTCTAACTGTTGTCTTATCTTGTTGAATAACATTTATTGCTTTAATGATTGGATCGGAGTTAATAATTTTTTTTGGCATACTTTGTAAAATAGTATTTAGATGCGAATTGGCTAAATCAACTATTAAGCTATCAAATCCTATTGTTGCTGCTGACTGTATATCATAATCCGCCTCAATTGTAATTCTAGTGTAGATATGTGATGGCCAAATACGAACCGCAACAATATTGTTGGTTTCAGGAGCTACTAAATCAAGTAGCTCATCCGCAAAAGTTAGTGCAGGTCTAATTACAAAACTAACACCACAAACTAATCCTAATTGAATTAGTGAGCGGCGATTTTTGTCAATTGTGTCAGACATTGTCTACCTTTATCGCTTTTGGGGTTAATCTCAATTGACCTAGTATCATCCTCCACTATAATTTGAAGTTGCCAATCAACTGATGGTAAATAAGCTAGAGCCTTCTCAGGCCACTCTATAAAGCAAATACAATTATTAGCAAAATATTCATCAAAACCAGACTCAATCCATTCATCAGGATCATTAAATCGATATAAATCAAAATGGTTTATTTGAATATCATTAACTATATATGGTTCTACCAAAGTATATGTGGGACTTTTAACACTCCCAACAACCCCAAGATGGTAGAGAATTTCTCTAACTAAAGTCGTTTTCCCCGCACCTAAATCACCTTTTAAAGTAATGACAAAGTTTGCACTAATTGATTGTGAAACAAGCTTCGCAAATTCTTTAGTTGCATGTATATTGGAGAGTTTAGTACTATATTGCATAAATCTTTTTTAATAAAAAATAATACGAGGTATATTATAGCATATAAAATTGGTAGTAGCACATCTACAAGTATGATAAAATCATGCCAACACTATATTAATTAATACTTCTTGGAAATATAACTATGAGTAAAATAATCTTGACTGGGGATCGCCCAACTGGTGCTCTTCACTTAGGACATTTTGTAGGTTCACTACAAAATAGAGTCAAGTTACAACATAGTTATTCTCAATTTGTAATGATAGCGGATCTACAAGCTTTAACTGACAATGCCGAAAACCCTGATAAAATCAGAAACAATGTTATTGAAGTAGCTCTTGATTATCTAGCAGTTGGAATAGATCCAAAACTCACAACAATCTTCATCCAGTCCAAAATAACTGAGTTAGCTGAATTAACCATGTATTACCTAAACCTAGTTACACTAGCAAGGCTTCAAAGAAACCCAACGGTAAAAAGCGAAATGAAGCAAAAAGGTTTTAGTGCTGATGTACCAGCTGGGTTTTTAATGTATCCAGTTAGTCAAGCTGCAGATATTACGGCATTTAAAGCTGATACCGTACCAGTTGGTGAGGATCAATTGCCTGTCATTGAGCAGACCAATGAAATTATTCGTAAATTTAATTCCATATATGGCAATGTTTTAGTTGAAACTAATGCCCTACTCTCTACTACAACTAGGCTACCTGGTTTGGATGGCAAAGCTAAAATGAGTAAATCTCTAAACAATGGAATATATTTATCTGATTCGGTAGATATATTAAAGCAAAAAGTTATGAGTATGTATACTGATCCCAATCACCTTAAAGTATCAGACCCTGGTCAAGTAAAAGGTAATATGGTTTTTAATTACTTAGATGCTTTTGACACTGACACAAACAAGGTAAATGAACTAAAAGAACACTATACCAAAGGTGGATTAGGTGATATGGTTTTAAAAAAATATCTTCTTGAAGTATTAGATAATATATTATCCCCCATCAGAATCAAACGAGAATATCTGTCACAAAACAAAGAAGCGGTTTTTGAAACCCTGAAGTCTGGATCAGATAAAGCTAAAAATGTTGCAAGTGTAACATTAAATGAAGTAAGGCGTGCAATAGGAGTTAATTATTTCTAATCAATCAAATCCCAAAATTTTATGGACTGTATTTCTAACTATCTTTATAGATATGCTTGGCGTAGGTGTACTTATTCCAGTATTTCCGCTCTTAATTTTACCTACATCACCTTTTAGACTAACCCCAGATAGCTGGGAGATAACATCTGGATTTATTATGCTTGGATGGCTTAGTGCATCATTCCCATTAGCTCAATTCTTATTTGCTCCAATACTTGGGCAGATTGCTGATCGTTATGGACGTAAAAAAACACTCGCTATTTCATTATGTGGAACTTCATTTGCATATATATTATTTGCTTTTGCTATTCTCACTAAAAACATTCCACTTTTATTTATTTCAAGAATATTAGATGGCATTACTGGTGGAAATATCTCTGTCGCTCAGGCTGTTATTGCCGATATTAGCACCCCTAAGACAAGAGCTAAAAACTTTGGCTTAGTTGGAATGGCTTTTGGATTAGGATTTATTTTAGGGCCATTTATAGGTGGTAAACTATCTGATCAGACTCTCATACCTTGGTTTGATGCTGCAACACCATTTTACTTTACGGCTATTTTAAGCTTTCTTAATATGATATCAGTTTTAAAATTTCTACCAGAAACCCTTAAGACTATATCAACAAAACGAATTAATATAACTCGCCCATTTAATAATATCACCAAAGCGTGTACGACCTTTGGCTTAAAAAGCATCATGCCATCAACATTTTTATTTAATGCGGGATTTACCTTTTTTACTACTTTTTTTGCAATAACATTGGCTAACAAATATGGCTTCTCTCAAGGACATATTGGCAACTATTTTGCATACATTGGGATAATGATATTCCTAGCTCAAGGAATTTTAGTAAGAAAGCTATCAGGAAGAGTATCAGATTTTAGAGTATTACGTTTTAGTATGTTTGGTACTGGAATTTGTTTATTGACTTATCATTTTATCCCAGCAAACCATCCAGAATTTTTATATTTTATGCCACCATTTCTTTCTAGTTGTAACGCTATGACTTTTGCATTTAGTTCTAGTATTGTTACTAGGATTACACCTGCAAATATTCACGCTGAATCTCTTGGGATTAATTCAAGTATAATGGCAATTGCACAAGCTATTCCGGCAGTTCTATCTGGATATATTGCCATTATAAACTTTAACATGCCTATATTAGTTGGTAGTAGCACAATTATACTAGCGGGAATAATATTTTGGGTACTATTCAAACCTGAACAGTTTCCCAATAAATAAAAGAGTTTTGATAAAACTAGTCAATGTGAAACCCGATAACTAGCATTTTTTGATAATCAAAATAATTATCTCGCAGGTAAATGTTTTGAAAAGCATAAAAAAGGTTGACAAATATGTCAACCCTATTATATCTAGAGACTAGCATTAAGCATCAGGAGTTACGCTCACCTTTATAGTAGCGAATACGTCATGATGAAGAATTACATTTACATCAAACTCACCAATAATTTTTAGTGGACCATTTGGTAATGTAACTTCTGACTTTTTGATTTCTACACCAGCGGACTTATTAACCGCTGTAACGATATCAAAACTTGTAACTGAACCAAATAGTTTACCATCTACACCTGCTTTAGCACTAATGCTAAATACTTGACCATCAATCTTAGAATGACGGTATTGTGCATTTGCCAAAATATCAGTTTGATTTTTCTCATATTCAGAACGTCTTACTTCAAAATCCTTAAGATTTTGTTCAGTAGCACGTTTTGCTTTTGCAAATGGAATAAGAAAATTGCGTGCATAACCATTCTTAACTTCAGTAATATCACCAAGATTACCTAGATTAGCAACTTTTTCTAATAAAATAACTTTCATTGTGTCTATCCTTTTCTTAGTGTTGATCTGTGTATGGAATTAACGCTAAATATCTAGCGCGCTTAATAGCTGTAGCTAACATTCTTTGGTATTTAGCCGAAGTTCCAGTAATACGTGATGGAATAATTTTACCAGTTTCAGTAATATAACCTTTTAGTAATTCGCCATCTTTATAATCAATTTCAGCAAAACTTTCTGCTGAAAAGCGACAAAACTTTTTCTTTCTAATTGTTTGACGTGACATTTTATGTTCCTTTATCAATAATTTTTGTAACATTTAATACAACTTGTGCTTTAGAGTTCTGGCTTAAAAAACCCTCTACACTAATAGAATCATACTCTAACTGGGATATTTGTTCGCTACTTACACCAACTATTAAGCAAAACATCCGACATTTAACAGTTCTATCAATTTTTGCTTCTTTTTGCATAGAGCTGTGCTCTAAAACAAAAGAGGCAACTTGTAAACCTTCTGGAGTTTGTTTTAGTGGATAAAGTTTAACTATATTTCCGCTAAGTACTGTTTTATTATTATGCACAATCTAAACTAATTCTTTATATTAAAGACTTAGCTTTCTCATCTTTCATAAACACTGAAGCTTCTGTTATAGCAGATTTTCTTACAGTAACCAAACTACGTAACACAGCATCATTAAATTTGAATGCATGACTTAACTCATCCATTAATTTATTTTCTGCTTCAATGTTCATAAGAACATAATGTGCTTTGTGTAATTTATCAATCGGATAAGCTAAATGTCTACGACCACAATCTTCTAGACGATGAATTTTACCACCGTTATCCGCAATGATTTTTTTGTAACGGTCAACCATTTGACCTACTTGTTCACTTTGATCCGGATGAACCAAAAATACAACTTCATAATGACGCATGCAAACTCCTTATGGTTTAAAGCATCTCTTACTCATGCTGTACACAAGTCAAATACTGACTTATATACGTAAGAGAAAGGTTTATTTAATAAAATTGGTAAGTATGCCTACCAAAGGTCATAATTATAGCATAAATCAACAATGATTAGCCAGGAATGATTTTATTTTTGCTAAACTTAAGATAAACTACTTCTTATTTTTAAACAGTTTCACAATATTCGGTATCATTAATATCACTGCCATACAAAATAGTGGTATCCAAATTTTAGGGTTAGTTAGTACATCAGCACTTAACATCTGACCATTAGCGGTTGAATCTCTTACTCCATCACCAATTACGACATATATAATTGACATTGGGGTTATACCAATTAGAGTAGATATAACAAAGGTACTCATTCGAACATTTAATAATGCGGCTAAGATATTTAGGATCCAAAATGGAATTATAGCAATTAGACGAAGGCTAATAAGATTTATCAGTAGTCCATAATGCCCGCCACCATGGATAAAGCGTTTAAATTTATCAAACTTATGCTCAAGCATTCCTCTAAAGAATAAACGTACAATAATAAAATTAAGACAAGCACCTATTAGATAACTAAATAGCACTAAAACCGTACCTCCAATTATTCCAAATAAAAAACCTGCAATTAAATCAAATAAGATAGTTCCTGGAATACAGCATGCAATTAGTAGTATATAAGCTACTATATAAGCAAAAATAAACATACCTGTATGACTACTAGAATATAATACTAATTGCTTATGGTAATTATTAAACCCCTCAACACCTAGATATTGACGCAAATGAAGGAACTGAACCAAAAAAACCAGAATTACTATAACAGCAACAACTACTAGCATTTTATATAAACTTTTACGCATTTGTTTTTATAACCTTTTAAACATTATGACACTTTAATACATAACAAATAGACATAATCAAGCCTTGCTCTCAATAGGCTTTGATTCTATTTTTGGGATTGCATTATTTGGTGCAACCCTAGACTCGTGATTTATAACAGGCTTACCTTCATGGGTAAATGACTCTATAGTTGAAGCACTTACACCTTCAATTTTAATAATATATTTACGTGCTACATCAATTGAGGTATCCTTGGGTATTGGTACCCATTGACAATCATTATAAGATGACAACTGCCTTTTTTGAATTAACAAATCAGATTTATCATAAAACATTATACTCAAGACACAGCTTGTACCTTTATTGATATTAATCAAGTTTTCCATTTTCAAATAACTAGTAAGAAAATCTCCGTTTTTGTCCCTACTACATTCTAAAGACTGTACCGAAGAGGAATCTTTTTGAATAATACAATTATTAATGAGGCTTTGCTTAACCGCTCCACTTAGATCATAATCTATAAATACCCCGTAAATACCATTTGGATATTTACTAATATTATTTTTTTCAATAACATAATTACTTAGACCAAAAAATATAGCAAAAACACTGTTAAAACCTAAAACACAAAAAACCACTAATAGTATCTTTTTCATTCTTTTCCTTTATTCCCAAAGCTAACACCCTAAAATCAGCAATCAACCCTTAAAATCTTGACTTTTTTGATATAACTAAAACAAAAAAGCTGGAGTTAATAGTGTAGCTAAAAATACTGAACCTATTATACCACCAATTATACTTATTTAATCTCATGTATTTTCTAATTTATTTTTTCTAATTTTCCAGTTTGGCATATGCAATGTCATAAAATCATAAAATTCTACAGTATGATTATAATGAACTAAATGGGTCAGTTCATGTAAAACCACATATTCTATCAAATCTAGAGACTTTTTAATTAATTCAATATTAATATTGATATATGATTTTTTAGGATTACAAGAACCCCAACGAGTTTTCATACAACGAATAGAAAATTTATCTATACTAACGCCGACTATTTTTGAGTACTTATCAAGAAGCTTAGAGAAATGAAATTTTGCTTTGTCTTTAAACCATTCATCGATCAAACGTTTCTTTGAGGTATAATCAGTCACAATTTTAACCCATACCTGCAAATAACCACCAGAGAGTTTTACCCGCTCTTCATTCGAATGAATTATTTTTAGGCGATAATTTTTACCTAAAAAGTGGAAACTTTCTCCGCTAACATATTCTTTGATATGATGTTGATGCTCATTAAAATAAGTTAACTGCTTTTTTATCCAGTTACTACGTTTTTGTATTATGTTATCTACTTTACTTGACTCTGTACCAAACGGAACAGTTACAACCACCTCAAGCGAAGGTCTTACCTTAATATTAGCATATTTAATATCTTTATAAACAACTGTTACATTATCTTCCATAATTATTAATACCAATTGAACGAGCTATTTTTATAATATCAAGAGAATTTAGAAACTTCATTCCAGTATTTTTCTCTAAATCCCATAAGATATCATCAATTAGTTGATCAACTCTTTTTGCAACATCGGTATTATGCTCCCAATCAGGTTTTTTTGATGACTCTCTAAATATCCCATCAATTTCAACAATAGTCTTGGTAAATAAATTAGCATCCAGCTCTTGCATACTAGGCCTTAAATTTTCATATAAGGCACGAGCACAGCTACTATTTTTTATTTCATCAGGATATTGGATTGAGGAAGCTCCAAGAGCTTCATGACTCGTTAGCATTGCTCTGATATCATTTGCATATTTTAGTTTATCTTCTTCACTTAATCTTTTATCGCGATATTCCTGAATAACCACCTCAATTTTTTGAGACATTCTGTCATAATACATCGGATTTAGCTCTCTTTTTTCAGTGATTACACGACTAACAGCACTTAATATAGTATCAGCTTTGGCATTATCTCCTATTACACGCTCGAGTTCTTTATTAAAGCCCTCTTCAAAAATATTAACTAATTTGGTTAGTTGGTTTACTTCATTAGCACTAATAAAAGTATCGAGTAGTTTTTGCATCTGTTTTTCATATTTACCAAAATCAATGATTTCTTGATAACGAATTTTTATACTCTTTCGAAGTTCACTATAAAATTTCATAGATTTTTTGTATCTTATTAGCTCATCAGGCGTTATTATTTCACCTGTTTTATCGCTTGATAAAGTTAGTTTCAAAGACCTCGCAAATTGAGATAATAACTCATAGAATTCTTGACGCTTGTCTTTATCTCCCAAAAATACTTGGTATTCTTCCGTATCTTCTTTATTTCTAACGGTTTTAAACAAATCCTCTAAATGTGAATAATAAGTTTTAACTTTGGCGATTTCTGATTTAATATCAATAACGGCACCACTTAGATCTTCTTCATCAAAGCTATCTAATGCGTTATATGAAGTTAGTGCCTCATCAAGGTTACCAAGTAGTCCTCGATAATCAACTATAAAACCGAAGTCTTTACCATCCGATAGTCGATTGACACGTGCAATTGCTTGTAGTAAATTATGTTCTTTTAGTTCCTTATCAATATACAAAACACTTGCTCTAGGTGCATCAAAACCAGTTAATAATTTATCAACCACAATAAGTAACTCTATTTCGTCGCCATCAATAAATCCGCCTTTGACTTTATCCAAATAATCCTCTTCATTACCATATTGCTGTATTAGTTTCTTCCAAGCATTATTGACAAATATTTGATTATTCTCATCAACCTCTTCATGCCCTTCTCTTATGTCAGGTGCAGAAATTACAAACTTGGTTTTAATATTGCCAAACTCTTCAAATAAGGTATGGTATTTAATTGCCTCATATTTACTGCTAGTTGCAAGCATAGCTTTAAACCCTGTACCTTGGATATTTCTAACAAAGTGTTCGTTAAT
>CANEUJ010000011.1 GCA_947441745.1 Neisseriaceae bacterium
TGATATGGGATATTTTCCAAGTCCATTATTTATGTTGGTTTTAGGCATAATTGAATTATTCTTATGGTTTAGTGCAAGGCGTTATTCATGGCTTTGGTTAATAGCTCTTTTATGTTTCTATTTCAAATATGAATCTTCACATAACCTCTGGGATTATTTACTTGATCCAGTTCTTTGGCTAATTTGTCTAGTTAGATTGTTTAGGTTTTAATCATTAAAAGTCATAATCTAAATTATGGGTTTTCTGTTTTTTTATATCACTCTAACCTTATTTTTTGCTCTTGGATTATGGAGGTATTCATGGTTTTTAAAATAGTAATACTTTCAATCCTACTATCTGGTACAATACTATCTTAATTTGAACCATTATATTATCAAATTAAAATATGCAACAAAATATTATACTTACTTTTTCAAACCTTGGTCATTATCATTATGGCAAATTAGATATATTGTATATCGTATCAGTATTTATCCAGATTTATTTTATTACTAAGCTCACCATTTATGGTGGGTTTTTTTTAAGGCATATACAGAATGACAAAACAACTTATCTTAGATTTATTTGACAAAAACATCATAAAATTTGGTGAATTTACCTTGAAGTCAGGTAAGCAATCATATATTTATGCAGATGTTAGAAGTGCTATCTCTTATCCCCAGCTTTTTAAGACTATTTGTGATTTATTTTATCAACAAATTAAAGATTTAAAATTTGATTTTCTTTGTGGAGTACCTTATTCGGCACTTACCTTTGCTAGTGGTGTTGCTTATGCCAATAATATTCCAATGCTCTTAAAACGAAAAGAGGTTAAGGCTTATGGAACAAAAAAAATTCTTGAAGGGGATTATAATGTAGGGCAAAACTGCCTACTAATTGAAGATGTTATTACTACAGGAGCTAGTTTACTAGAAACCACAAGTGTTCTTGAAGAGCATGGGCTTAAAATAACTGATATTTGTACTTTGATAGATAGAAAGCAAGGTGGGGTACAACATTTAGAACAGCGTGGTTATAAAGTACATAGTTTGATTAATCTTCAAGAGATTATAGATGTGCTATATGCTAGTGGTAAGATTTCAGCGAAAGATAAAAAACAAGCAGAAGATTTTATTTAGGGTGATGAGCACACTAAAATTTAACGATAGGGGTAATTTATGGGTGAAATGAAACCAGCAAAACTGGTTCTACAAAGTGGTGAAGTATTTATAGGATATGCACCAAAATGGCAAAAAAATACAACTTTTGGTGAAGTGGTATTTAATACTGGAATGACTGGATATGAAGAAACATTGACAGATCCATCTTATAGTGGACAAATACTGACATTTACTTTCCCCGTCTTGGGGAATTATGGTGTATCAGATGGTAAAAACTTCGAGTCAAGTAAAATTCATGTCCCAGGAATTATTTGCCAAACAGTATTTATGACTCCAGAACATCATCAGAAGACTAAAACTTTTCTAGATTGGTTAGAGATGCAAAATATTCCTATTCTAATAGGTGTGGATACTAGAGCTCTTACTAAAGTAATTCGTGAACATGGAGTTATCAATGGAGCCTTAGTGTTTGATGACAGCACACCAAGTTCTTTTCCAGATACTATGGCATATAATTTTGTAGAACGTGTAAGTACTAAAGAAGTTAGTACTTATGGTAATGGCAAATATAAAATAATTTTGGTTGATTGTGGGTTGAAACTTAATATCCTAAATAGCTTGCTAAAACATGATGTTACGGTTAAAGTTGTACCTTTTGATTATGATTATAGTAATGAAGATTATGATGGGGTGTTTTTATCTAATGGTCCAGGCGACCCAAAGCTTTGCACAAAAACTATTGGGGTATTAAAGAATGTCCTTAAAGAAACAAAACCTGTATATGGTATTTGTTTGGGTTCTCAGTTAATGGGCTTGGCTGTTGGGGCTGATACATATAAACTAAAATTTGGTCATAGAGGTCAAAACCAGCCATGTATTGATGTAGAGACAAAAAAGTGTTATTTAACGAGTCAAAATCATGGATATGCAGTTGATGAAAAAACCCTACCTAAAGATTGGGTAGTTACTTATCGGCATTTGAATGATAATACTGTTGCTGGAATTAAGCATACAAGTATGCCTTTTGTAGCAGTACAGTTTCATCCAGAGGCTGCACCTGGTCCAGAAGATACTGAGTATTTCTTTAAAGAATTTATACAACAAGTCAAAAAAGGTAAGTGTTAATGAAGAATGTTTTAATTTTAGGTTCTGGTGGATTACGAGTTGGTCAAGCTGGGGAGTTTGATTATTCAGGATCTCAAGCCATCAAAGCATTTAAAGATGATGGCTGTCGTACTATATTGGTGAACCCGAATATCGCAACGGTTCAAACTGATAAATCAATGGCGGATGAGATATATTTTTTACCATTAGAAGAAAAAATAGTTGCGGATATAATAGCTAAAGAGAAAATAGATGCAATTGCTCTGGGGTTTGGTGGGCAAACAGCACTTAATCTTGGCTTAGATTTATATAAAAGTGGTACTTTAGCTAAATATGGTGTAAAAGTCCTTGGCTCGTCAGTTGATACTATTGATAAGACAGAAGATAGGGGATTATTTCGTGATGCTCTAGAAGCTAATGATATCAAAACACCTAAAAGTCTAGTAGCTATATCTGTTACAGAAGCCCTTGAATGTGCCAAACAAATTGGCTACCCTGTAATGATGAGATCAGGGTTTTCATTAGGTGGGCTTGGCTCAAGCCGTGTTAATGATGATGATGAAATGATTGATAAATGTAGTCAAGCATTATCTGGTGCACCCCAAGTATTGATTGAAGAGTATTTAACAGGATGGAAAGAGTTTGAATATGAGATTGTTCGTGATATGGCAGGTAATTGTCTAACTATTTGTAATATGGAAAATCTAGATCCAATGGGAATACATACTGGTGAGAGTATAGTTATAGCCCCAGCTCAGACCCTAAATAATGAAGAGCATCAAAAACTGCGGAACATTTCATTAAAATGTGCGGGGATTTTTAATATTATTGGTGAATGTAATATTCAGTTCTCAGTTAACCCAGAAAATGGTGACTACCGAGTAATTGAAATGAATCCTAGACTTTCTCGTTCTAGTGCTCTTGCTTCCAAGGCTACAGGCTATCCATTGGCTTATGTTGCAGCAAAGCTATGTTTAGGTTATAGTTTATATGAAATTAGTAACCAAATCACGGGTAAAACTACAGCATTCTTTGAACCTGCACTTGATTATGTAGTAGTTAAGATTCCACGTTGGGATACTCATAAACTGCGCCAAGCAGAACGTACCATCGGGACAGAAATGAAGAGTGTTGGTGAAGCAATGGGGATAGGGCGTACCTTCCCAGAGGCTCTTCAAAAAGCTATCCAAATGCTAAATATCGGTGCTTCAGGATTATATGACTACCCATGGGTAATTAGTGATGTAAAACATGAAATAGAGTTTGCAACTGATAGACGAATTTTCGCATTGTTTAATTGGTTTTTTGATGGTGGTAGCTTAGATGAAGCTCATAAATTATCAAGAGTCGATAATTGGTTTTTAAGTCAAATAGAAACAATTGCAAAATATGCTATCTCACTAAAAAAACTTGAACTAAATAAAGAAAATCTTTTAAAAGCCAAACAGCTTGGCTTTAGTGATGTTACATTATCCAAGATTGTATTACTGAGTGAAAATGAAATTCGCAAACTAAGAATTGGTTTTGGAGTTACTCCCAAAGTTAAACAAATTGATACTTTAGCAGGAGAGTTTGAGGCTCAGACAAATTATCTGTATCTTACTTATCATGGTGACTATCATGATATTAAGCCATCAGTAGATAATATCTGTATTATTGGGTCTGGCCCATATTCAATTGGTTCATCTGTTGAGTTTGATTGGTGTACTGTCAATCTTGCTCGGCAATTCAGATCTCATAAAAAAGAAGTGATTATTATTAACTCGAATCCTGAAACTGTATCAACAGATTATGATGAATCAGATCGCTTATACTTTGAACCTTTAAGCTTAGAAAGAGTTGAAGATATTCTTGATTTTGAAAAGGTATTTGGAGTCGTTGTAAGTGTTGGTGGGCAAGCTGCCAATAACTTAGCATTACCTTTATTAAAGGCGAATTATCCAATTTTAGGTACTTCTCCTCTAAATATTGATATGGCAGAAAATCGTGAGACATTTTCCCAGCTTTTAAATGATAGACATATTGATCAGCCGTTATGGATTAAAGCTGAAGATATTACACAAGTAAGAGCTTTTATAGCAGAAGTTGGGCTACCGGTATTAATTAGACCCTCTTATGTATTATCAGGGGCTGCTATGAAGGTGGTTTTTGATGAGGATACCTTAGAGGAGTATCTAAAAGAAGCGTTTTTGATTTCTAAAGAACACCCCGTTGTTATTTCTGAGTTTATTGAAGATGCTAAGGAACTAGAAATTGATGGTGTTGCTGATAATGGCAAAATAATTATTTTTGCTATTAGTGAACATGTTGAAAATGCAGGGGTGCATTCAGGTGATGCTACTATTATATTTCCACCAGAGCGTCTATATATCAAAACTGTATTAAAATCAAAGTCAATTGCTGATGAGATTGTTGCAGGTCTTAACATCTCAGGTCCATTTAATATGCAATTCATTGCTAAAAATAATGAGCTTAAGGTAATTGAATGTAATGTAAGAGCATCTAGATCATTTCCATTTATATCCAAAGTAACTGGACATGATTTAATTGAAATAACAGCAAATGTTCTTCTTGGAAAACCCCCAAAAACCAAATATAATACTCTAGATATAAAATGTGTAGGGGTAAAATCTCCTGTGTTTTCTTATAATAGGTTTAAAGGAAGTAATCCAGTTGCACAAGTTGAAATGTCATCAACTGGTGAAGTTGCGTGCATTGGGACTGATATTCTTAAGACTTTTTATTTATCATGGCTAGCTACTGGTCAAAAACTAAACGGTAAAAAGATTTTAATTAGTATTGATGACAGGTTTAAACAAAAATTGTTACCAATAATCCAAAGGCTATTTAAAAATGGCTGGGAGTTTATTGCAACAGAGGGTACTCATGATTTCTTAGTTAATAATGGTGTAGGTTCACGCTGCGTATTTAAAGTAGCAGATCAAATAGAACCTAATATCCAAAAAGCAATTATTAGTAAGAGTGCTGATTTAATAATCAATCTGCCACGGGATATTTTTAGTTCAGCAAAAGATGTGGATGGATTTGCAGTTAGGCGTTTAGCAATTGATTATCATGTTCCATTAATTACCAACTTTCAATTAGCTGAGATGCTTTTAGAGAGTTTGTTACTGCACTATGATAAGCCAGTTGAGGTTAAATCGTATCAACAATATATGTTAAACAATGAGGAATAATATTATGCAAGGTTTAATTTCAATTGCGGATTTGGATAAAAATAAAATTATTGAGATTTTAAAATTATCTAAATTGTTTAAAAATGGTTTACGTAAGAAAACCCTAGATGGCAAAGTAATTGCCTCATGCTTTTTTGAGAATTCGACTAGAACAAGATTATCTTTTGAGTCAGCTGTAGCACATCTAGGAGGTTCTACAATAGGTTTTGCTGATAGCTCTGCTACATCGTTAGCGACAAAAGGTGAGAGTTTAGCAGATACGCTTAAGATTCTAAGTTGCTATGCAGATGCTTTGATTATCCGTCATCCTTTAGATGGTGCAGCACGCCTAGCTAGTGAAATATGTGATATACCAGTAATTAATGCTGGAGATGGGGCTAATCAACACCCGACTCAAACATTACTTGATCTATTTTCTATAATGGATAGTCAGGGTAGATTAGAAGGAATAAAATTAGGTATCATGGGAGATTTAAAGTTTGGGCGTACAGTTCATTCATTAGTTGAAGCAGTAAAATGGTTTGGAATGCAATTATATTTTATAGCTCCAAAACATTTACGGATGGGGGATGAAGCATTATTTAATCTTAAAACTTCAGGGATACAGTATTCATTTCACAATTCATTAGATGAGGTAGCTCATGAACTTGATTGTTTATATCTAACTCGTCTACAAAAAGAACGTTTTGTTGATGAAGTAATTTCTGATACTTATAAAGTTAATCTAGCTAGTTTGGCTAACGTGAAACCAAACTTTAAAATATTGCATCCATTACCCAGGCAGGAAGAGTTGCCAGTTGAGATTGATAATACACCATATGCGTATTATTTTGAGCAAGCACAAAATGGTCTATATGTCCGTCAAGCATTACTAGATATTTTATTTACAAATGGGAGTGTTGACTAATGAATGATAAAAATCATATTGGTTATATCGAAAATGGTATTAATTTAGATCATATTCCTCATGGGAATGCTTGGTATGTTATGAAAGTACTAAACTTATTTAATTCACATAGTCAAGCTGGTATTGGGTTAAATTTACCAAGTAAAAAACTAGGAACTAAAGATCTTATAAAAATTGAAAATAGGGTACTTACTCAAAATGAAATCGATGCGATTAGTTTATTTTGTACTGGTAGTACTTTATCTATTATCAAAGAGTTCAAGGTTATTGATAAGTTCACTTTAGAATTAGCTAAGGTTGTTAATGATATTATAGTTTGTCCAAATAAACGCTGTGTATCGCATCAACATGTATCGAGGTTTAATACTTTTGTAAATCGTAAAGACATTACTATTGTCAAATGTCATTATTGTGAGAAAGAATTTAATATTGAAGACATCAGCCAATACAAGTTTTAATGTTACAAACCACACGTTATCGAAGCTCTGTAATTATAATGCTTTAGGAGAAAAAATGATCAAAATAACTAATGTTTTAACACCTAATGGTGACAGACAGGATTTTACTTTTGCTAGTAAAAATGAAAAACATATTGATGGTACAAAATTATTGGCTCTTCCAGGTTTAATTGACCCCCACGTACATTTTAGAGTTCCAGGGATGGAGGATAAAGAAGATTGGGTTCATGGATCTAGAGCTTCTTTTAAAGGTGGCTATACTACGGTTTTTGATATGCCAAATACCAAGCCAACTACTACCACCCAAGAACGCCTGCATGATAAATTTAGTATTATCAATCAACAAATAGTGGAGTCTAAACTTCCAATGCGTTACAAGCTTTTCTTTGGAGCGGATAAAAATAATTTTCAAGAAATAGTAAAAGTCAAAGATGAAATTGTTGGGATTAAGGTTTTTATGGGGGCATCAACAGGTGAATTACTTATGGATGATGAGAGTAGTCTTCACGCAGTATATGCGATTGCTGCCAAATTTAATTTATTGATAGCACTTCATGCTGAAGATGAGTTAATTATTCAACAAAATACTAAAAAATACGAAAATGAAACTGATTTCAAATATCATTCGATTATTCGTGCACCTGAAGCGGCAGTAAAAGCTGTTGAGTTAGTTATTAAATTAAGTCGTATTTATGGAGTTAGATCATACGTTCTTCATTTAAGTACCAAAGAGGAGCTTGATTTAGTAAGGACTGCCAAAAAAGAAGGGGTTATGATTTATGCTGAGACTTGTCCTCATTATTTATTTCTAGATGATTCGGTATATGATAAGTTATATGGTTTTGCAAAAATGAATCCACCACTTAGAAATAAAATCGAACAGCAACATATTTGGGATGCAATTAATGATGGAACTATCGATACCATAGGTTCAGATCATGCACCACATACCTTAGAGCAAAAAAAACAGCCGTTATGTAATTGTCCTTCAGGAGTTCCTGGGATAGAGACTTCATTGCCATTAATGTTAAGTGCTTATAAAAAAGGTCTTTTAAATCTAAAGAGCTTAATTAGCCTAATGCATGATAAGCCAAAGCAAATATTTAATTTAGAATCTAATGATGACATTGTATTTGCTAATATAGAAGACTATCACCCTCTTACAAACGAGCAATTATGTACTAAAGTTAAATGGTCTCCCTATACAGGTATGAATCTGACAGGTTATCCTGAATATTTATATACCCAAGGTGAGTTTTACTTTTTGGACGAAATTAAGTCATAATATGAAGATTCAAAGTATTGCTAAATTAGCGTATAGTTTTAATCCCATAATAAAACTACTGCCAAAATCTATGCAGGTGAAGCTTTATTCATATGCTAGACTTAAATTTATGGATAAGTTTGTAACAAACACTAGTGTGTCTTTTGTGCCTGATTCTAAATGGCAAAGAACTCTCTGGGGGTTAAAATTCCAGTCGCCATTGATGAATTCAGCGGGAATGTTTAAAAATGGTGATGGCTATGATTTAGCAGTCTCTCAAGGGGCAGGAGGTTATATCGGTGGTACAAGCACATATAATCCAAGAGTTGGTAATACAAAGCATGATATAAAATTACCATTTATCACATTACCTAATTCACATATTTCGATAAATACTCTTGGCTTACCTAATCTGGGGGATGAGATACTAAGTAAAAAAATTATAACGAATGCTAAAACTGCACCGATTGGCTGGAGTCTAATGCGAACCCCAGATTATGAAGAACATATTGGTATGGAGAATTTAATTAAATCCCTTTGGATGTATCATGATAATCCACAGATTGATTTTATTGAAATCAATGAAAGTTGCCCCAATATTTCGGTTAATAGTGAAAATATAACTAATCGCTTAGTTTATATTGCAGAACACTTTTTATCCAAACGTAACCGTCATTTGCCAGTAGTGGTTAAATTATCAACTGATATTGGTAGTGAAGTGTTAAAGCAAATTCTTAATATTTTATTTCAAAAGCGTTATGATGGGGTTAATCTAGGTAATACTTCGACTAATTATTCTTTAATGCGTCAATATATTTCACCTGGTGAATTAGGGCTGTATGATTATTATACTAAAAACTTCTCTGGTGGTGTGGGTGGTATATCTCTTCGAGATAATTCACTTATTCTTTGTGATGAAGCAATAAAATATCGTGAATTTATAAAGCCTGATTATGAGTTTCATGTGCTTAGAAGTGGTGGTATATTCGGTTTGGATGATATTAAAGCTTCAATTGAAATTGGGGTAAGTATGAACCAATGGTATACGGGGTATTTTACTAATTACTTACAAAAGGGTGATGAGGTATATAAGAGCGTTTTTAGCTCTTAAGTTGCTCAAAATATACAGATAAAAAATCCACCGTTTTTATGGTGGATTTTTTATTGATTATTTACATTGTAGTATTGTGATTTTATTTATAATTATAGGAGTAACTGGCACATCTTGGTAGATATTAGCCGAAGTTGTAGGTGTTGCTGCTATCTTATCAACTACCTCAGTCCCTTTAATTACGTTACCAAATACTGCATAGCCATAACCAGCATCAGTTTTATCTTTAAAATTCAGTGGGGTATTGTCATTAACATTAATAAAAAATTGTGATGTAGCTGAATTCACGACATAAGTTCTTGCCATAGATATTGTATATTTATCATTTTTTAGACCATTATCAGCTTCGTTTTTTATTGGAGCTTTTGTTGGTGCTTGAACCATGTTTTTATCGAATCCACCACCTTGAATCATAAATCCAGGAATTACACGGTGAAATATTTTACCATTATAAAAACCACTCTTTACATAGCTTTCAAAGTTAGCAACAGATATTGGGGATTTTTTACTATTTAATTGTACTTGTATATTACCTAAGCTAGTATCAATTGAGGCTATAGGGAAGTTTTTACAATTATTGTTAGCTAAAGTATTAGTACTTACTACAGCAAAGCATAATAGGGCTAATAGTTTTTTCATAAATTAAAGTTCCTTATTATAAATTAATAGTGATTTGAGTTTTATTACATAATTATACCGTAAATTAGAGATTATTTATGAATAGTTCTCCAATATACACCCATACATATTGAAATTAGCAGTTATTTCGCATATTGCAATATTTAATATTATGGTACAATAATGATATAATTAATATAAGTATAAGTAGTGAGAATATTGTAATGCAATGTGGGGTTGATGAGGCTGGGCGTGGGCCACTAGCTGGTGATGTTTATGCTGCGGCGGTTATTCTAGATCCAAATAATCCAATTCTTGGGTTAAAAGACTCAAAACAATTAAGTGCCAAAAAGCGTGATATTCTTTATGATGAGATTATCTCAAAATCTCTTGCTTATTGTATCACTAGTAGTAGTGTAGATGACATCGATAATCTTAATATACTTCAAGCAACACTTCTAGCAATGAAGCGAGCAATTGAAGGGCTAAAGATTACACCATCAATGGCACTAATAGATGGTAATAAAACACCAGATCTAAACATACCCGCTGAAGCAATAATCAAAGGGGATGCTAAAGTTGAGTCGATAGCAGCTGCATCTATATTGGCTAAAGTTACGAGAGATAGAAGCTTACTGATACTTGATGAATTATATCCAGAGTATGGTTTTGCCAAACATAAAGGCTATGGAACAGCTACTCATATCGCTGCAATTAATAAGTATGGAGTACTATCAATTCATAGGAAGAGCTTTGCTCCAATAAAATATATGTGTTAATATATCGGTTATAAATGTATAAATAGAACAGGTTTATTATGAAATACAGTACTCCATCATTTGAAAAAAAAATCATCGCACCTGATGATTTAATTAATAGAATTTCACAGATAAAACAAGCAACACCATTGGTATTTACCAATGGTTGTTTTGATATTTTACATCGCGGTCATGTCACTTATCTTGCCCAAGCCAGAAGCCTTGGTAACTCTATGGTAGTAGCTCTAAATACAGATGCTTCAGTAAAAGCTCAATGTAAGGGTGAAGATCGACCTATGAATAAGCTTGATGATAGACTAAGAGTAATAGCAAGTCTACAAGATGTTGATTTTGTTACTTGGTTTGATGAAGATACACCTTATAATCTTATACAGTTAATTAAACCAGAGATACTTGTAAAAGGTGGTGATTGGAGTATAGATAAAATAGTAGGTAGTAGTGAGGTCTTGGCTTATGGTGGTAGTGTACACTCTATACCATTTTTATTTGACACCTCAACTACTAAATTGATTAATAAGATTCGTCATGTCTAAAATAATTCAGTGTTTGAAATTAATTCCAAAGGCAAAAAATCAATTTGAACTTGCTAGATTATTGGATATTAATTGGCTTGAATTGCTTGAATTAATTGGTAAAATAAATCAAATGGAAAATGGTTTGATTAATAATGCATCTGCTGATGGTGTCTTATTAACAAGGCATCTTGATTGGATGATAGATGCTAAAGTAATAAAAAATTTGGCTAAATTGGAAGTGTGTAACTATACAGTTAAAATATTAGATGAGATAAATTCGACTAATACATATATATTAAATAATATTGGGGCTTTAGATAATAAAACAGTTATTAGTGCTGAACTCCAAGTTGGTGGTAGAGGGCGTAATAATAAAATCTGGCTTAGTAAAATTGCAACTGATCTAACTGTATCTTTTTTGTATTTATTTCCTTTGGAATTTAACTATGAGTTATTGCCATTAGTTGTTGCAGTATGTATTAATCGTTTGTTGAAGCAGTATCGGATACCAAACCTTATTAAATGGCCAAATGATATTTATTCAAAAGATTCTGGTAAAATTGCGGGTATTTTATTAGAAAGCGGTATTCGTGATAATAAGCGTTTTGTTGTGGTTGGCATAGGGATAGATAATATACGAGATTTAGATAGGGCTTTATTATTATCTAGTCTTATCTATCATATGGAGCATGTGATAACTGAATATAGTATATTTGGTTTTGCAATGTTTCGGCAAGAATGGCTTGATAATTGTTTGCATTATAATAAAAAAGTTAATTTATATAAAAGCGGTAATTTATTAGATAGTGGAATTAATATTGATTTAACAAGTAGTGGTGACTTAGTCCTTAAGTCTAAAAATCAAATTAAAGAGTATAATGGTAATAATATTAGTTTAACTACGTAGAGAGTATATATAATGGTTAGTATAGTTGTTATAGCCCATTCTGAAATAGCAAATAGTTTTGCTTATTGTTTGGAACATATTTTGGCGAAGCGTGTTGATAGCTTACATATCTTGGCAGTCAAAAAAACTGAGGATAGTGAGAGTATTTGTGAAAGAGCTAAAGAACTAATTGATAAACTTCATCCCGATGATGGAGTGTTATTATTATGTGATTTATTTGGTGCTACACCATGTAATATTGCTCAAAGGCTAGTTGTTAAAGATAAAGTCGAGCTGATAACTGGTTTAAATTTACCGATGTTAATTAGAGCTGTATCTTATGTTAAAACTGATCTAAGGACTATTATAGCTAAAGCAATCGAAGGTGCAAACTCAGGGATAATACATATTAGTGGAGATACAATATGATAACAAATACAATCGAAATTATTAATAAATTAGGTTTACATGCCAGAGCTTCGTCAAAATTAGTAATGCTTGCTAGCAAGTTTAATTCGGATATTACTATTTCTAAAGGTAATAAATCAGCTAATTGCAAAAGCTTAATGTCAGTAATGATGTTAGCCGCAAATCGTGGTAGTAGCGTGCAGTTATCCGCCAATGGTAGTGATGAAGGCGAAGCAATTAACGAGTTAGAGGTGCTAATTAATAGTAAGTTTGGTGAAGCAGAATAGTATGAGTATAAGCATTCATGGAATAGGACTTGGCGGTGGTATTACAATTGGTAATGCTTATATTTTGGATAAAAATCTTGATGATGCGACCGTTCATAAATTAGAAAAACATGAAATTAAAGCTGAGGTTTTACGTTTTACTGATGCTGTAAATCAAACGCGTCGTGAATTTGAATTACTAAAGACAAATATTCCTAAAACAGCCCCTTCAGAGCTGGGATCGTTTTTATCATTAAGTATTATGATGCTTAGTGATTCCAAAATTTCCAAAGCACCAATTAATATTATAACTGAAGAAGAGTGTAATGCTGAGTGGGCAATAAAACTCCAAGCAGATAACTTAGAGCGTCAGTTTGATGAGATGGAGGATGCTTACCTAAAAGAACGAAAGCATGATGTCATTCAAGTGTTAGAGCGTATTTTTAAAAATTTAGAGGGTAATAAGTTTGATTGGGAGAATGCCTCCAAATTGGAGCAGGGGATTTTGGTTGCTCATGATTTGTCCCCAGCAGATTTGATACATTTTAAAAATTCTAACTTTAGTGGGTTTTTATCAGAGGTAGGAAGTCTTACTTCACATACTGTTATTATAGGACGTAATCTTGATATACCAGCAATTGTTGGTGCAACTTATGCTAGACAAATTATTCATGAAGATGATTTAATTATTTTAGATGGTGTGCAGGGCGTCTTGATTATTAACCCTGATAAGGTGGTTCTTGAGCAATATAAACAACGGCAACAAGAGTGGTTGGCGAGTAAAGCCTTACTATATAAAATCCGTAAAAATGAAGCAATTACCAAAGATGGTATTACAGCTGATCTAATGGCAAATATTGATGGTAGCAGTGATATTAATGAAGTTACTTATAGCAATGCTTTTGGAGTTGGTTTATTTAGAAGTGAGTTTTTGTTTTTAAGTAATGAAGATCATTTGTGTTCTGAAGATGAACAATTTGAGAATTATGTAAGAATAGCTCGAGCTATGAAAGATTTACCAGTAATAATCAGAACTGCTGATTTGGGAGCTGACAAAAATCCTTCATGGAATTCTAATATTGGGGCAGGTAATCCAGCACTTGGATTAACAGGGATACGATTAGCACTTGTTGAGCAAGGTTTTTTTAGAACTCAAATTAGAGCTATACTTCGTGCTTCAGAGTTTGGTAATGTTCAAATGATGTTTCCAATGATATCTTCGAGTTGGGAGCTAAAACAAGCCCTTAATCAGGTTGAGTATGCTAAGGAAGAATTATCAGATGAAGGGTATTCATTTGATCCAAATATAAAGATTGGAGCTATGATAGAGGTACCTTCAGCAGCTCTTGCAATAAAAGGTATTTTATCTCAAGTTGATTTCATATCTATTGGAACCAATGATTTAATTCAATATCTACTTGCGATGGATAGAAATGATGAATCAGTTAATTACCTATATAATCCGCTTCACCCAGCGGTGCTAAAGGTATTGCTTCATATAATCAAAAGTGCAAATCGAGCTAGTGTACCAGTATCTATTTGTGGTGAAATGGCGGGGGATGTTGATTTAACTCGTTTACTTTTAGGTATGGGGTTACGTAAGTTTTCTATGCATCCAGCTAATATATTAAATATTAAGCGAGTAATCCTAAATACTGATTTAAGTGAAATAACAAATATAGTTAGTAAAATATTGAAGACTGAGAATATTGAGCGAATCGAGGAGTTGGTAGAAGAGTTAAACGCTGACTTGTATTAAGTTAGCCCTGTTATTAGGGCTGGTTTTTGATTAAGCATGAACACCAATTAATACTTCTACTTCAGCATCTAGAAAGTTTGTGGCTTTTTCGCCATAAACCTCAAAATCCGCATCATATTTTCGGTTAAGGTTAAGGCTAAATATATGTTTCCATTTGTCATATATAATACCATCAAGCAAATTCCCTTTAGCAATAAGTTTAGTATATAGACCTCCACTAAAACTTCTGGCTATTAATCCATGTGGGATTGAGTCAAGTTTTTGTACTCTACATCCAATAAATGCATTATATGGCTTTGTAAAATCACCTTCATAGTCAGTATATACAGCATAGATAGTGTTATCAATTTTATCGCTTATTTTACCTGCAATATTTTCTGAAATAAACTTACCCCATAAACCCTGCATATCTAAAATTAATTGAGAAATACCGTTGGTATTGGTTCTTGTTTGAATGCCAATTAGGCTAAATGGCTTTATGTCAATGTTTTCCATAGTTCACTCCTTAAAATAAATTATTAGGGCATGGATCTCAAACTCATGACGCAACAGCAAAAAGTTCTTGTTTGAGATTGGTTTCTGTAACTACAATTGGCAGTTAGGGCAGTAAAAACTATTTCGTTGCCCTAATCTTTTTTCTAAAATTATTGTACCACATTCGTCACAAGCCTTACCTGATTTAGCATAAACCTTATGTACATTTTGAAAGTATCCTAAACTACCATCTGCGGTTTGATAATCACGAAGCGTGCTGCCTCCGAGTTCAATTGCATTTTTGAGTATGTTTCTAATTGATTGAACTAGTAATTTTGCTTCATTAGCGGTTATGCTATTGCCACCCCTAAGTGGGGAAATTTTAGCATGAAATAATGATTCACAAGCATAAATATTTCCGACCCCAACGACTATTTGATTATCCATAATTAGTTTTTTAATAGCACTTTTTTTATTTTGTATCTTAGCCATTAAATATGTAGGGGTAAAGTTTTTCTCTAGCGGTTCTGGACCTAAGTTTTTAAGTAGGGGGCTATTTGATAGGATATCAGTATAAATAACAACTCCAAATCTTCTTGGGTCATTATATCGTAGGATTTGGTTATTAAATACTATATCAAAATGATCATGTTTTTTAACTGGAGTGGTTTTATCGTTTAATAAAGTAAGCCGCCCAGACATTCCTAGATGAATTATAATAAATCCATTAGTTAGCTCGAGTAATAAGTACTTAGCACGTCTTTCAATACTAATGATTATTTTGTCTATAATGTCATTTTTTAGTGTAGGGCTAATTTTATAGCGTAGGCTATCATTTCTAACGATTAAATTGTTTATTTTATTGCCAACTAGGCAATTTATCCCCCGTTTTATGGTCTCGATTTCTGGTAATTCAGGCATGTAGTATTTTATTCCTTGGTATATCTTAATAAAAAATGGTAGAATATATAGCTAAAAAATAATTATTGATGTTTTTTATAACGTAATATTATACCATATACTTAATTTCAATTTAGCAATCTTATACTTAATATTTGGGGGTTGTAAATTAATGAAACAAAAGTTACTTATGCTATCTTTGAGTGCTTTTATTTGGGGTTGTACAAGTTCATCTGTACCAATTTATAGTGGTTCAGAATTTAAAACAGAAAACTATCAGAAAAATGTAGATAATGCATTAAGTGGTATAGATTTATTGAGTGATTTTGAACTATCTAAAACAACAATCAAACAAATTTCTTCTGACGATATTTCAAATTTAGTTCAAGGCGATTTATACTATAATCAAAGTGATTATGTAAAAGCTTTTCCATTTTATAATCAAATGTCCTTGAAGTATAAAGATCCAAGGATAATCTATAAAGCTATTATGTGTTTAGGTCATCTAAATAGTACACCTGAACAAGTCAAAAACATGAATGATTTGGTGCAACTGCTTATTCAATCAGCACCAAACTCTAAAGTAGCAAAGTTGTTTCAAATCAAAATAGCTCTTAATAATAATGATATCAATTTGGCCAAGCAAAATCTAAATGAATTAATCAATAAAAACCCCAACAACACCCGAGAGGTTTTATTATTTATTAGTTCTATTATTAGTACTGATATTAGTAATTATTCTAGTTTAAATGACTTTGCACTTTATATAGAAAAGAATTATGGTGGGTATCCGGAAGCCCATTTGGTAGCTATTTTGGCTTATTCAGTTACCAATAATGAAGATCTATTATCTAAACAGATAAATTATATTAATGCAAACTACAAGCAATGGTCAATACCATTATACTTGAGTTTGGATATTTTGGTGCGCCAAAAACACATCGATACTTTAATTAAAATTTTAGAGCCGATAGTTGTTATCCCTAATCCTAATAAAACACTTCAAAGTCTTTATGTTGCTGCATTATTAAATTCTTCGCAAAATGATAAAGCAAAAAACTATTTAAACTCTCAATTAAATGGTGAAAGACATAATGATGCATTACTTGATTTAGGTATTCTATACTCAAAAAATAAAGACTATAGCAATGCATTAATTTATTTTAATCAAGTAACTGAGAGTGAGCTACAATTAGTGACAGCTCTAGCTCTACTAAAAGGCTCGATTTATGATTATCAAGGTAATACAAATCTAGCTATTAAAGAATATAAGCAGGTACAGATTGGTTCATTAGTTGCAATTAGCCAAATTATGTTGCTAAATGCCTACCTAACTCTTGGGGATTATCAACAAATTAATATACTTTTGGATAAATATGCTACAAAGAATAAGTTGAACGAACTAAAAACTATTTTATTAAAATCTAGTTATTATTTTGGTGAAGGTAAATATAGTATAGCCTATGATATGCTTAAGAGTAAATTATCCCTATATGAACAAAACTCAGAGTATTTGTATCAATATGCTGCAGTATCAGGTATAATGGGTTATACTAAAGATGCAATTAAACTATATAACAAATTTATTAAACAAAACCCTGAAGAGGCTGCAGGCTATAATGATTTAGCATATATCTATGCTAAAGATACCAGGGACTATAAATTAGCCAAGAAATATGCCCTAAAAGCATATGAAATAATGCCAGGTGACCCTAATGTGCTTGATACTCTTGGGTTTGTATACTATAAACTAGGGGATTATAATAATGCTCTTCCATACATTAAAACTAGCTATGAGTTTAATCATGACCCAGAGAGTGGCAAACATTTAATTGCAGTGTATGATGCGATGAACCGTCATGATTTAGCAAGTCAGATTATTATCTTAGACAAAGCTATTATGCAGCATAACGTAAAGGAGCAGCTTATTAGGAGGGCGGTTTCATTAGTTAGTTATATTCAGTTTGGGGTTGAAGTTAAATAATATGATGTTTATTTTAAAATTATTACCACTTTTACTTATATTAATTGGGTGTGCAAGTTTTTATGATGCTACACCAGAAAAACCAATCGTTACTTACAAAAGACCCTTAGTTATTGAAAGTGCTTTTAACATATCTGGACGTTTTATTATAAAACAACCTAATAAAAATAATTATGGTAACTTTACGTGGAATAAAACTAATGAATCTGAAGTATTGGACTTTAACTCTCCGATAGGACAAACCGTTGCGGAAATCACTATAGAAAGTGGTATTGCAACACTATATACTAAAAATGAATCGTATACTGCTGAGAGTTTCAATGAAATAATGCAAAAACAACTAGGATTTATATTGCCTATTAACTATCTACATTACTGGATACAGGGTACACCTTTACCAAATGAGTCTATGGATGAACAATTAACGGATGGCTTTATTCAGTTAGGCTGGAAGGTTGAATATTTGCAATGGGTAGATGCTATTCATCCTAAAATAGTACAATGTACAAAAGATGACTTAGTAATTAAACTTTTAATTCAGTGGTGAGAGAATAATGACAATAAAATTTGATCGTGAACTAATTGAGAGATGTCAGACTAATGCTCCTCGCTATACTTCTTATCCCACAGCAGATAGGTTTAGTTTTGATTTTAATAAAGATGTACAAGAGTCTCAAATAAAAAAATTATTTAGCACAAATTTTGATGAGCCTATATCCTTATATATACATATTCCATTTTGTAATACTTTATGTTTGTATTGTGCATGTAATAAAATCATTACTAATGATAGAAAAAATATCGCTCGTTATATCACATATTTAGAAAAAGAAATAGAGCTTTATATTTCCCATATAAATAGACGTCTTAATGTAATTCAGTTACATTTTGGTGGCGGTTCACCTTCATGGATGAGTATTAATGAAGTTGCTTCAATTATGAAGATAGTCAATCGATATTTTAATCTAGAAAATGCAGAAGAAGTATCCATGGAGATTGATCCACGACATACTACACCAGAATTTATCTACGGACTTCGAGATAATGGTTTTAATCGTATATCAATTGGGTTACAGGATTTGGATAAGAAGGTACAAAAGCTAGTCAATAGAGTACAAACCTTTGAAGAAAGTAGATCTGTTCTTGAAGCTGCTAAACAATGCGGGTTTCAATCAACTAACGTAGATTTAATATATGGTTTACCATTACAGACACTCTCTGGATTTGAAGATACAATTGATCGCGTAATTGAATTATCACCCGAAAGAATAGCATTATTTAATTATGCTCATATACCTAGTGTTTTTATGCCACAAACTCGTATTTTAGAGAGTGATTTACCAGAAGCAAGTGTTAAATTAGATACTTTAGCAATGAGTGTTGAGAAGTTATCAGCTGCTGGGTATGTTTTTATTGGAATGGATCATTTCGCGAGACCCGAAGATAGTCTTGCTATTGCACTTAAAAATGGCACGATGCAACGAAATTTTCAGGGGTATTCAACATTTGCTGATACTAATATGTTATCTTTTGGGGTGTCATCAATTGGATTCTTGGCTGATAGCTATTATCAAAACACCAAAGACTTAGATAGCTACTATAATTCACTTGATAATGATATTTTACCGATACAAA
>CANEUJ010000012.1 GCA_947441745.1 Neisseriaceae bacterium
CCTAAATGTAGAGGAAAGTTACATTTCGCTGCTAGGTCAGAATATACCAAAATCAAATCTTGAACCTGGCTAACTTTACATGAAATAATAATTTTATTTTCGGATAACCCAAGCTCTATTGCTTGTTCTGCACTTTGAAGAGCAGAATGAACCAAAGCATCACGCATTACTTGATTAACATCATTAGGGCTAGATAATTTGGCATTCGTATCCATCATTTGGGCTAATAATTCTTGATCAAGCGAACCCCAGTTTACGCCAATTCTAACTGGTTTATTGTTATCAACTGCAGCTTTGATCATATAGGCAAATTGCTCATCTCGTCTACTGCCACGACCTACATTTCCTGGGTTAATACGATATTTATCAAGATACTTGCCACACTCAGGGCTTTGTGCTAGGATTTTATGACCATTAAAATGAAAGTCCCCCACAAGAGGTACATTAATTCCCATATCAAGTAAACGATGTTTGATTTCTTTGATTTTACTACCAGCAGCAACAGTGTTTACTGTTAGGCGAACCACTTCAGAACCCGCTTTATAGAGTTCGGCAGTTTGTTTAACAGTAGCTGCTACATCTTCGGTATCAGTATTTGTCATTGACTGAACTACTATCAGGTGCTTGCTTCCAACTAATATATTTCCAACTTTTACCGATAGAGTTTCGCGACGAATAATCTGTGACATAATACCTCCTAAAACTTTACACTTGTTTGATTACCCCAAAACTACGGGTATTCCATTTTTCTTGACGTTTGGTTTTATCTTTTACTTTACCAACTAATTGACCACAAGCAGCATCAATATCTTCGCCTCTGGTTTTTCTAATAGTAGTTATATATCCACCCTCTTGAAGGATTTTTTGAAATCTAACAATTTGATTACGACTTGAACTATTAAACCCTGAGTTCGGAAATGGATTAAATGGAATAAGATTAAATTTGCATGATATGTCACGAGCCAGTTCTACTAACTCATATGCATGTTCTAATTTATCATTTACACCTTCTAGCATTACATATTCAAATGTAACATAATCCTTCGGTGATTTTGCTAAATAACGCCTACAAGCTTCAAGTAACTCTTTAATAGGATACTTTTTATTAATTGGAATTATAACATCACGAACAGCATCATTTGAAGCATGAAGACTAACGGCTAATGCAACAGGACAATCATCCTTTAGTCTATCAAGAGCAGGTATAACTCCACTAGTTGATAAGGTTAGTTTCTTTTTAGATAAGTTATAAGCATTATCATCAAGCATGGTTTTCATAGCTGCAACTACATTGGTGTAGTTTGCTAACGGCTCACCCATACCCATCATAACCACATTGGTTATGAGCTTTTCGCCTTTAGGATCACGCCCAAGACGCTTATTTGCCCACCATAATTGCCCAACAATCTCACCTGGGGTTAGATTGCGATTAAACCCTTGGCGACCAGTAGAGCAAAATTGACACTCAAGAGCACATCCTACTTGAGAAGATACGCAAAGAGTACCCCTATCATTATCCGGGATAAATACAGTTTCGATTTTATTATGATTGTCTACTTCAAGAGCCCACTTGATAACACCGTCAGAGGCTTTATTTTCTGAGACTAATATAGGTACACGTATTTCAGCTACTTCATTTAACTTAGCACGAAGGGTTTTAGCTATATCAGTCATAGCTTCAAAATTGTCAGCCCCATATATATGCATCCAACGATACACCTGAATTGCACGAAACTTTTGCTCATTAATACTTGCAAAATATTCGCCTAATTCAGGCAATGTGAAATCAAGTAAATTTATCTTAGACAATTTATAGATATTCTTTATAAATTAGCGTGTACGAGTATATACTTCATCTGCAGCAAAGAAATAAGCTATTTCATTTTTTGCATTATCTAAACTATCAGAGCCGTGTACGGCATTTTCATCAATACTTGATGCAAAATCAGCACGAATAGTACCCACTGCTGCATCTTTTGGATTAGTGGCTCCCATAATTTTACGGTGCTTTTCCACTGCATCTTCACCTTCTAATACCTGAATAATTACTGGGCCTGAAATCATAAAGCTAACTAAATCTTTAAAGAAAGGACGATCTTTGTGAACCGCATAAAAACCTGATGCATCTTCAATAGATAAATGCTTCATTTTAGCAGCAATAATTTTTAGACCATTTGCTTCAAAACGCGAATAAATTTGTCCAATTACATTTTTAGCAACTGCATCTGGTTTGATTATCGATAATGTACGCTGTACTGTCATAAAAAACTCCTAAATTAAATATTATAATAACCCAATATTATACAATACTTTGAATATCAATGCTTACGAATATACTCATTGAAGCTACATTTAATACCGTTTTTAGCAATAATTTCTTGATGACTTACTCTTTGCCATTGATTAGCTTCTATTTCTGGGAAAAAAGCATTAGGATTGTCAACAGCAATATCAACTATAGTAATATGAAGACAGCTAGCAATTGCTAGAGTTTGCTTAAACACCTCCCCACCACCGATAATACATACTTCATCTTGACTCTCAACAAGCGTTAATGCTTCATCAATACTAGATACCACTTCAACCCCAACATGAGACCAACAAGTGTTTCTAGTAATAACGATATTTTTGCGTCCTGGTAGCACCCTCCCTATTGATTCAAATGTTTTTCTACCCATGATTATAGGCTTACCTAAGGTGGTTTTTTTAAAATAAGCTAAATCCTCAGGTATATGCCATGGCAATTGATTATTTACTCCAATCACTCTATCTTTATTCATAGCAACTACCAATGTAATTTTTGTTTGCAATCCTATCCCCTACAAGAGCTCATTACTGTAAAAACATCTAAAATAAAAACCACAAATGCAGAATATATTAGGGCATGGATTCCAAACTCGTGACGAAGCGGCGACAAGTTTTTGTTTGGAATGACAGAAAGTGGGGCGTCATCCCAGACAAAAACATGATGCTGCCTAAATCTTCCAATGTCATCCCAGACAAAAACATGATGCTGCCTAAATGTGAATCTGGGATCCACATGCATTAATAGTTTTTTATTTCCAACAGTTAATGGCAATTAACTAACCCTATATAGTAACATTTTTTTAAGTTCAAACATGTTATAATTACGTAGATTTTTTAAAGAGGATATTATGTTGGATTTTACATTACCCGCTAATACGGGAGAATACTTTACTTTATCAACCACAGATAAACCTATCGTACTATTTTTTTATCCACGAGATAACACTCCAGGTTGTACTATAGAAAACCAAGATTTTGCAAAACTAAATTCAGAGTTTGACAAGTTAGGATACTTGGTAATTGGAGTGTCACGAGACAGTATCAAATCACATTGTAAATTTGCTGAGAAATTTGCACTTCCTTTCATTCTTTTAGCAGATGTTGATGAAACCGTATGTAATTTATTTAACGTAATGAAAGACAAAAACATGTATGGTAAAAAGGTACGTGGAATTGAAAGAAGCACTTTTATTATCGACAACAAAAAAAGTATAGTCAAGGAATGGCGTAAGGTAAGTGTTGAAGGACATGCTGAAGAAGTTTTAAATTTCATCAAAAGTATTTGACTAAAGGGATGATTGCGTAATATAATTAGCCCCTTATCGTTTCAAAAGCCGAAATGGTGGAACTGGTAGACGCGCCGGACTCAAAATCCGGTTCTAGCAATAGAGTGTGGGTTCAAGTCCCACTTTCGGCACCACACGTGAATTTATTTTTCAAGAGTTATAAAAATGGAGTTTATTCCAAGTAGTATCCCTGAAGTAATTTTAATTAAACCACAAGCATTTGGTGATTCCCGTGGTTTTTTTCTAGAAAGCTATAAAAAAACTCTCTTTGAAAAAAACGGTATAAAAACAGACTTTGTTCAAGATAATCACTCAATGTCATCTCGAGGTGTGCTTCGTGGTCTACATTACCAATTAGCACCCAAAGCACAAGGTAAATTAGTACGCTGTATTCGTGGCTCAGTATTTGATGTGGCGGTTGATATTCGTGTTAATTCACCTTCTTTTGGTAAATGGGTGGGCTATGAATTATCAAGTGATAACAAACAAATGCTATGGATACCTGAAGGCTTTGCCCATGGCTTTATTACTTTAGAAGATAATACCGAATTCTTATACAAAACCACCAATGAATATGCTCCTGAATTTGATAGGGGAATACAATATAATGATCCATCAATTGGCATTAAATGGCCCAACATATGCCAATTATCACTATCTGATAAAGATAAAAAACAACCGACATTAAAAGACGCTGAAATTAACTTTATATATGGCTGAATAATGACAAAAATTATAGTTTTAGGTAGTAATGGACAACTAGGATCTGATCTTATCAAAATATTACCAAGTTCGGTTAATACAGTTATTAGTCTAAACAGAAATGATTTTGATGTAACAAATGGTGATATTGAATTACAACTTAGTCAATACGCTAATAGTAACTATATAATAAACACTATAGCTACAACCAATGTAGATAATTGTGAAGACAACCCAGAACTAGCATTTAATATCAATAGTGCTTTTGTAACTCATTTAGCCAAATTTTGTAATAAACATAATATTATACTTATTCATATTTCAACTGACTATGTATTTGATGGACAAAAAACCACTCCTTACGTGGAAGAAGACATCCCAAACCCTCTTAATGTCTATGGACTATCAAAATATGCTGGTGAAGTAGCTATAAAAAACAATATAAAGAACTATTTTATCTTACGTGTAGCGTCACTTTTTGGAATTGCTGGAGCATCAGGTAAAGGTGGCAATTTTGTAACTACGATGACTCGTCTAGCCAAAGAAAAAGATAGCTTCACGGTAATTAATGACCAATACACCTGCCCTACTCATACTCTTGATATAGCAAAAGCTATAAAAGCTTTAATTGATAAGGAAGTAACTGAGTATGGAATCTATAACTGTGTAAGTAGCAGCTCTTGTAGTTGGTTTGAATTTACGAAAGCAATTTTAAGACTAAATAATCTTGATACAAATAAAGTTAAGCCAATTAGTTATAAAGACTACTCATTTAAAGCCAATAGACCACAATATGGCATACTCGACACTAAGAAACTAAGTAAGTATTATCAGATGCCAGATTATAAAAGTGCCTTAGGAGAATTTCTTCAACTAAAGCACAATTAGTTTTTAGCCATGAAGCTGACGGTTATCACAAGCAAGAGCCGCTTCGTGAATAACTTCAGATAGCGACGGATGAGCATGAATAATACGTGCTAGATCTTCAGAACTTGCCATGAACTCCATAGCAACTACTGCTTCACTGATTAACTCAGACACAAAAGGTCCAACCATATGTACCCCAAGTATCCTATCAGTAGTTTCATCAGCTAAGATTTTAACAAATCCAACATTGTTACCAAGTCCCAAAGCACGACCGTTTGCCATAAAACTAGCGACACCTTTTTTGTAAGCTATTCCAGCATCTTTCAACTGCTGTTCAGTTTTACCTACCCAGGCAACTTCTGGTTCAGTATAAATAACCCACGGCACCGTATTAAAATCAAAATGTGGATGCTGCCCAGCGATTCGCTCAGCAACTATAATACCCTCATCACTAGCTTTATGAGCTAACATAGGACCACGCACACAGTCCCCAATTGCCCATACATTTGCTAAATTGGTACGACATTCATCATCAACCACAATAAAACCACGCTCATCTACTTTTAAACCAATGGCTTCAGAATTTAGCCCTATGGTATTTGGAATACGCCCAACAGCTACCATTAGTTTATCTGCAACTAATGTTTTTTGTTCACCAGCTTCTTCATAATTAATCGTTACTTTATTAGCTTTTTCGCTAATTTCACCAATCTTAATGCCTGTTTTAATTACTAAGCCTTGTTTAGTTAGGTTTTTGTGAAGCTCTTTAGATACTTGCTCATCAGCAGCACCCAAAAACTTATCCATAGCCTCAAGAACAGTTACCTTAGCTCCAAGACGTAGCCATACGCTACCCATCTCAAGCCCAATAACTCCAGCACCAATAACACATAGTTCTTCTGGAACTTTATTAAGACTTAATGCACCTTCATTATCAATTATATTTTTGTTATCAGTTTTTATTTGTGGCAGCATACGTGGATTAGAACCAGTTGCAACTATAACATGAGTAGAAGATACTTCTTGCTTGCTTCCTTTATCATCAATACTAATAGTCCATTTTCCATCATTGTTAGACACAAAACTAGCCCAACCATGCAATTCAGTAATTTTATTTTTTTTAAATAAAAACGAAATTCCACCAGCATTTTTATCAATTATAGTCTCTTTACGCGATAACATCTTTGCTATATCAATTTTGGGGTTACTACAAGTAATACCATGATCAGCAAATGAATGCGTCAGTTGTGCATAATTCTCTGACGATTGTAATAATGCTTTTGAAGGGATACAACCTACATTTAGACATGTCCCACCAAGAGAGTATTTACTATTTCGTACAAACCCATCAACACATGCAACCTTAAATCCAAGTTGAGCAGCACGAATTGCAGCAATATAGCCACCAGGGCCACCACCGATAACTAATACATCAAAATTCATTTAACATTTCTCCATAAGAACCATTAAGAATGGCAACTAAATTTTAGTTGCCATTTTAATTATAAATCTAGCAAAAACCTTGTCGGATCTTCCAAGGCATCTTTAATTGCAACTAATGATAATACAGCCTCACGCCCATCAATAATGCGATGATCATAAGATAATGCAAGATACATCATAGGACGAATTACAATTTGTCCATTTTCTACAACTGCACGTTCTTTAGTCGCATGCATACCTAAGATTGCTGATTGCGGAGGGTTGATAATTGGAGTACTCATCATAGAACCAAAAGTTCCACCATTAGTAACTGTGAAAGTTCCACCAGTTAACTCTTCAAGCTCAATCTTACCCTCTTTACCGCGTTTACCAAAATCGGCGATTTTTTGCTCAATCTCAGAAATTGACATGTTTTCTGCATTACGTAAAATTGGAACAACTAACCCTCTTGGTGTACTAACCGCAATACCAATATCAAAATAACCATGATATACGATATCGTCCCCATCAACCGAGGCATTAAGTACTGGATATTGTTTCAAAGCATGAACTGCAGCTTTTATAAAAAAAGACATAAAACCAAGTTTGACTCCATGTTTTTTCTCAAAAGCTTCTTTATACTTATTACGCAAATCCATAATCGGTTTCATATTAACTTCATTAAATGTTGTTAATATTGCATTCGTTTGCTGACTTTCTAATAATCTCTCAGCAACTCTTTTTCTTAAGCGACTCATAGGAACACGCTCTTCAATACGTGAACCCTTACCACTTATTTGAGCCAAAACATCTTCTTTTAGTATTCTACCACCACGACCACTACCACCAACCTCACTTAAGTTAATAGCATTGTCAGCAGCAACTTTGTTCGCTGCTGGCATTACTTTAACAGCATTATCAGTAGTTGTAACTGTTGCCACAGCTGAAGCTTCAGTAGCTTTAGCTAATATTGTATTTTCTTCAACTGGCTTTTTAGCCGATATGTCCATATATGCAATTAGCTGACCACTTTTAACCATATCTCCTGGTTTACCAATTATTTCAACCAGAACTCCATCATCCGCGGATGGCAGCTCAAGAACAACCTTGTCGGTTTCCAAATCGATTAAATTTTCTTCACGTTTAACAAAATCGCCTTGTTTTTTGTGCCAATTAAGTAGTGTTGCTTCACTAACAGACTCTGGCAACTGTGGAACTTTTATTTCAATCTTATTGGGATTACTCATTTGAATTTACCTATTTAGTATAATTACAAACATGCGGAAGAACTCCGCATATTTTTAGAAAAACCGCTATTAACTGTGTGATTTAACGTAATCAATCGCTAACTGAACTGTTGAAATTTTTTCAGCATCTTCATCAGGGATTTGACAGTTAAACTCTTCCTCTAAAGCCATAACAAGCTCAACAGTGTCAAGAGAATCTGCTCCTAAATCGTCTACGAAAGATGCTTCATTCTTAATAGTAGCTTCATCAACTCCAAGTTTTTCTGCTATAACTTTTTTAACCCTTGCTTCTAAATTATCCATGAAATGATTTCCTCTATACAAAAAAATAAACAACTGAAATTAATCTATTACTAAGGCGTAATCATATAACTTTGAAATGGGTTTTGTCAATTTTATTTACATATGGTAGAATTACTCCCTTAAACATAAGCTTGAATTAAATAAAGATTGGATGAAAAACATATGGTAGACAACAATGAAATTTGTTATCTAGATGAATTAATTATTGAAGGACTTACGCTAGACGGTAAAAAATTTAGACCAAGTGATTGGGTGGATAGACTTTGTGGAATGCTAGCTGTTTTTGATCAGCAAAAAGTGTCTTACTCTCCGTTCTTGCGTCCACTAGTATACAAAGACATGAACTGCGTAGCAGTAAAAAAAGAACTTGAAACTAAAAAACCGAGCATATTTAACTTCATTATGCAATTTGCTGCAGACAACCAACTAATGGTTGTTGATTGTGCAAAGTTTAAACTTCAACAAGGCGTTAGTTAGATGAAATATAAAATCCTGGTAATTCATGGCCCTAACTTGAATCTTCTTGGTAAGCGTGAACCTGAGATTTATGGATCTGAAACACTTTGTGATATTAACAAATCTCTTTTAGAAGTTGCAAACAATTCTAATATCGTGTTAGAATCTTACCAAAGCAATAGCGAAAGTGACTTAATCACCAAAACTCATAGTTGCTTTGAAGATAACTATGATTTTCTGATTATAAACCCTGCGGCTTTTACGCACACAAGTATCGCCCTAAGAGATGCAGTACTTGCAATTAATAAACCTTTTATTGAAGTACACTTAAGTAATATTTTTAAACGTGAAGAATTTAGGCACAAATCGTATTTTTCTGATATCGCCATTGGGGTGATATCTGGACTTGGAGTTAAAGGTTATCATATGGCTTTAACTTACGCAATTGACTATTTATCTGGAAAGGAATAACTCCCATGGACATAAAAAAAATCAAAGCAATAGTTGAACTAGTCAAAGAATCAGGAATTCATGAACTAGAAATCACTGAAGGTGAAGAAAAACTAAAGATATCAGCATATAGTACCGCTCCAGCAGTGGTTGCAACTCCAGCTCAGGCAGTATATCATCAACAGCAAGCTCCAGTAGCCGCAACTCATATACCGTCTACCCCAGTAGCTGCTGATTCACAACCTACAATTTCAACCTCTCCAAAAAATTACATTACATCCCCAATGGTTGGGACATTTTATGCAGCATCATCTCCAAATACTCCGCCTCTAATTAATGTTGGACAAACTGTTAAAATGGGACAGGTACTATGTATAATTGAAGCCATGAAACTTATGAACCAAATTGAATCTGACAAAGAAGGCACTGTAAAAGAAATTCTAGTTAAAGATGGTTCACCCGTAGAGTTTGGTCAACAATTATTTGTAATTGAATAATTTTTTTGGAATGAAAATATATGTTTGAAAAAATTTTGATTGCCAACCGTGGAGAAATAGCACTTAGAATACAAAGAGCATGTCGCACATTGGGAATAAAATCAGTTGTTATCTACTCTGAGGCTGACAAAGACGCAAAATACGTAAAAATAGCTGATGAAGCTGTATGTATTGGACCTGCTAAGTCATCTCAAAGCTATTTACATGTTCCATCAATAATTGCGGCAGCAGAAATAACCAATGCCCAAGCAATTCACCCAGGCTATGGATTTTTGTCTGAAAATGCCGAATTTGCAAAACGGGTTGAAGGAAGTGGCTTTGTATTTATTGGTCCACGCCCAGAAAATATTGCAACAATGGGTGATAAAGTAAAAGCAAAAGAAGCTATGATTAAAGCTGGAATACCAGTAGTACCAGGATCTGAGGGAGAGCTACCACTTAACGATAAAGAAGTAATTAAAATTGCTCGTAAAGTTGGCTATCCAGTAATAATCAAAGCTGCAGCAGGTGGTGGTGGACGCGGTATGCGTGTTGTTACCAAAGAAGAAGATCTACTGTCACTTCTAGAAATCACTAGAGCTGAAGCACTTGCTGGCTTTGGTAATCCTGCAGTATATATGGAGCGTTATTTAACCAAACCACGTCATATTGAAATCCAAATTTTAGCTGATGAGTATGGTAATGTGATTCACCTTGGGGAACGTGACTGCTCAATGCAAAGACGCCATCAAAAAGTTATTGAAGAAGCACCTGGTGTTGGCATTACTGAAAAAATGCGAAAAGCTATTGGAGAGGCTTGTGTTAAAGCATGTAAGGCTATTAAATATCGTGGTGCTGGTACTTTTGAATTTTTATTTGAAAACGGTGAGTTTTTCTTTATTGAGATGAACACACGGGTACAAGTTGAACACACAGTAACTGAAATGATTACTGGTATCGATATTGTTAAGGAACAAATTTATATTGCTAGTGGTGAAAAACTTCGCTATAAGCAATCTAAGATCGTGTTTAAAGGGCATGCTATTGAATGTCGCATAAATGCTGAGGATCCATATACATTTGTACCATCCCCAGGTAAAATCGAACATTGTCACTTCGCTGGTGGCAATGGCATTCGGATTGACTCTCACGTATACTCAGGATATTCAGTACCTCCATTTTATGACTCTATGATAGGTAAAATAATAGCTCACGGTGAAAACCGTACTGAAACAATTAACCGCATGAAGGGTGCTTTACTTGAAACAACATTTAAAGGCATTAAAACCAATATTCCACTACATCTGGATTTATTAGACAATCATGGGTTTTGTGAAGGTGCTCAATCAATTCATTATTTAGAAAACTATTTAAAAAACAAGTAATGAATAATTATTTCACTGAGCTTACCATCAATGTAGATTCGAAATCTGCAGATATACTATCTGATGTATTTTTTGATCTTAATGTCTTATCGGTATATATTGAAGACGCTGATGCTGGAACAATTAACGAAGAACCAATCTTCGGAGAACCAGGAATGGTAGTTGAAGGACTATGGAAGCATAGTAAAGTAGTTGTTCTAGTTAATAATGCTACGGATATAGATAAACTAATATCAGATGCAAAATTAAACTCTGGATTAGGTTTTAACTATGCAACCAAAAAGATTGCTGATGAAGACTGGGTTAGACTCACTCAAAGTCAATTCCAACCAATTAAAATACACGATGACTTTTATATTGTGCCATCTTGGCACGATATACCACCTAATATAAATCACTCCATAGTGCTTGACCCAGGACTTGCTTTTGGTACAGGCTCTCATGCAACTACATTTATGTGTTTAGAGTGGTTATCAAACAACGTAACTAGCTCTTCTTGTGTATTAGACTATGGGTGTGGTTCTGGAATACTGGCTATTACAGCCAAAATATTTGGTGCAGATAAGGTATATGGAGTTGATATTGACGAACAAGCTATTATTGCAAGTAATGATAATGCCACAAATAATAAAGTTAATATTAACTTTTCAACTCCAGATAAATTACCTGAAGAATCCTTTGATATAGTTGTGGCTAATATTCTATCTAATCCATTAAGATTCCTAGCACCAGCTCTTGCCAAATACAGTAAATCAAAACTAATTTTATCAGGTATCTTAGAGTTGCAAAGTGAAGAACTTAGTGAAATATACAGCCAATGGTTTAATGTAAAAACTGCACAATGCAGCGATGGATGGGTGTTACTTGAATGTACTAAATGCTAAAAACACCATTTTTAAGCATTGAACAAATCTATAATTCTGGACAGTATGATTTCAAAAATATTTTTCAGCATCTACAAATATTAAATAATATTTTAACTACGACGCTACCTGATAATTTAATAAAGTTTTGTCATATTGGTGCTTTTGATAAAAAAACAGTAGTATTATTTGTAACAAATCAAAGTGTATTACATTTACTAAATAGCCAAACTAATCATATACTTAATGCTTTTTATAATGCAAATTATAACTTTGACAATTTACTCGTAAAACTCAGAATCTCAAATAAATCTCGGGCTAATGATGGAGTAAATGAAATCAATTTATAATGTCTTGTCATAATCTAATATTTAGTGCATGGATCCCACCAGCCTGCGCTGGGATGACGTAGTAATTGTTTGTGTCTGGGATGACCGTGAGCTAAGTATTATAAACATCAAAGCGGATTGTTTTGCCTGTTTTTGTATAGCTTGGTAATGGTGCATTAACTAGTGTAGCTTGTTTATTATCTCGTTTAATAATTACCCTACGACTTGCTATCGCTAAAGCTGTATTGAATAACTCTACATCATCAGACACATTATCATTATTAGTCAACATCTGGATTAACTGCATTTCTTTTTTTGCCTTAGAAGTAGCACTTTCTTTAAACATTGGGTCTAGATAAATTATATCTGGTGTATCAGTGCTCGTGCCTAAAAAATCGATACTATTAGCATAAACCAAATGAAGATTTCGCTTGGGAAGAATATTATTATTCAGTGCATAATATAATATAGTAGCTAACATCGGGTTTTGTTCTACCATAGTAACTTCATAACCAGCACTTGCCATCATAAAAGCATCCTTACCAAGCCCTGCAGTTAAATCCCATATTTTAGCTATACATTTATCTTTGACTAACTGTACTAGTAATTCTGTTTTAAGGTTTTTGTACCTAGATACTAAATTTGCATAAATTTCACTAATATATAGTGGCTTAAAAGTAGAACTAATAATCGCTAACCCATTATTATCAAGACGAAGATAAAACGTTAGACTCTTTGGTTCAACCTCTACTAATTTAAAACAATTCGTAAACTCAGATAATATATTTGCTTTAGACAATAAAGAATTATCGGTATAAAATAAAACCAATTGGGGCTTAATATTATTCACGATGATAGGGGTGATTTTCTAAAATTGTTATTGCTCGATATATTTGCTCAAGTATAATCACTCGAACTAATGCATGAGGATAAGTAAGTGATGATAGTTGCACCATCATATTAGCCGATTGTTTAATTTCAGGGTGTAGACCATCAGCACCACCAATAATAAAAGTAATATGATGATTATGTAACGATATCTGTTCGAGCTTTTTTGCAAAAGAAATACTAGTATACGCGCTACCTTTTTCATCAAGAGCTACTACAAAACTGCCACTTGGAATTTGAGTCTTAATTTTTTTAGCTTCAAGAGCCATATTATCCATCGCTGATAAATTCTTATCAGCCTTGATTTCTATAATCTTACAGCTGTATTTTCCATGGTTAATCCTTTTAAGATATTCACTACATGCGATATCTACCCACAGGGGCATTTTATTTGCGACATTAATAATTGTAAATTTCATTTGATATCCAAATACAACATTTTATACTAACCAAGCTGAAACATCATGTTCAAATAAAGGCGTTTTATATTTGACATCGACTAAATATAGCCCATCAGGCATGAAGGTTGGAGGTGCTAATGTTCGCTTACATGATTTAATTAAACCTCTAAACTCAGCTACTGAAATTTTACCATTGCCTACATATAGCAACCCCCCCACCATATTTCTAACCATATGATACAAAAAAGCATTGGCAGTAAATTCAAAGCGAATCAAATTTTCTCTTCTCGTTATTACAAAGTGGCTTAAATCACGAATCGGACTATTAGCTTGACAATCTGATGCACGAAAACTAGAGAAATCCTGTACCCCAACAAGATACTGCCCCGCCTCATTCATTAGTTCAACATCAAGTGGATGGTAATACCAACCAACCCTATCTTGCATTATTGCACTTCGAATCGGATCAACCAAGAGGTAGTAATGATACGTTCTAGATACTGCACTAAACCTAGCATTAAATTGTGCATCTACAAATAAAGCCCCCCTAATTGCAATATCTTTAGGCAATAAGGCATTGACCCCACGAATCCATGCGTGTAATGGTCGCCTAGCAGATGTGGCAAAGCTAACCACTTGGTGTGTTGCATGAACACCTGTATCAGTACGTCCACATGTTATGATATTTACTTCAGAATTAGCAAATTTTGAAAGTGCATATTCAAGAGTTCCTTGAATAGTTCGCGTCGATAACTGTTTCTGAAAGCCATAAAAACCGCTACCATTATATTGAACAAGAAGAGCTAAGGTATAATTTTCATTCATTAGTAAGAGGTTATTCAGATAAAATACTAAGCATCCGCCTTAATGGTTCAGCAGCACCCCAAAGGAGCTGATCGCCAACCGTAAATACAGTCAGATAATCTTCCCCAAAGGATAATTTACGCATCCTCCCAATTGCAATATCAAGTTTGCCACTAACAGCAACTGGAGTTAAGTATTTTAGAGTATCTTCTTTGGTATTAGGTATTACTTTAACCCATTGATTTGCTGAAGCGATAATCTTTTCAATTTCAGACAATGATAAATCTTTTCGGTTTAATTTAATGGTGAGTGCTTGAGAATGGCAACGCATACTACCTACTCTTACACATAGTCCATCAACTTTAATAGTATTAGCACTAAAGCCTAGTATTTTATTAGTCTCACTAGCACCCTTCCATTCTTCTTTAGTTTGCCCATTAGGTAGGGATATATCAACCCAAGGAATCACATTACCTGCTAATGACGTTCCAAAATATTCCGTCGGTAGATCTTTACCACGAAGTACTTCATTCACTAGATTATCAATTGCCAAAATATCAGATCTTGAATCTGTCAGTAATTCAGCTACATTATTATACAAAAACCCGCTTTGAGCTAAGAGCTCACGCATATTATTAGCTCCAGCTCCACTTGCAGACTGATAAGTCATGCTAGATACCCACTCAATAAGATTATTGGCAAATAATCCATTTAATGCCATCATCATTAAACTAACAGTACAATTACCACCACAAAAAACCTTCACTCCATCTTTTAATGCTTTATCAATAACATGGCGATTTATTGGATCTAATACTATTACTGACTCATCAGACATTCTAAGAGTTGAGCTAGCATCAAGCCAATAACCCTTATAGCCTTTTTGCTTCAAAAGTGGCAATACTTTTTGTGTATACTCACTACCTTGTGTGGTTACAATACAATCTTGTTCCAAAAGTGAGTCAATATTGTAAGCATCAAGAAGTTTTGAAGACATTCCATTAATAACTGGAGCATTTCCACCAACATTTGAGGTAGAAAAAAATACCGCATTAATTGTAGAAAAATCATTTTGTTGGTGCATTCTATCCATCAATACAGAACCAACCATACCACGCCAACCAACAAAACCTACTTTAAGCATATAGCACCTTTAAATTAAATCCAATAACTGTTTAACTACATTTGATGAATGGTTAGCTGTCATATCTTTTAGTTCTTCAAATGAATGCACTGCTGCACCATCTCTACCAGCCATATCTGATAAGGCTCTTATAACTATAAATGGAATATTACTTACATGACAGGTATGAGCAATAGCCGCTCCCTCCATCTCACATGCTAAAGCATTAAAATGGCTATGCAAAAACTCTGCTTTTTCTTTATTATCAATGAATTGATCCCCAGATACTATTCGCCCAATAACTATTTTATGATTTGCGACGTTTATTTTATCAGCACATTCTAGTAATATGGGATCAGATTTAAATCCAAAAACATCCATACGTGGAATCTGACCTAAAGGTAGTCCAAAACCACTGACATCCATATCATGTTCTACCAAGTCACTAGCAACAACCACATCACCAAATGTTAGAGACTCTGATAAACTTCCAGCAACTCCCACATTAATTAGATACTCAATACTATAAGAATCAATTAGCTTTTGTGTATGAATAGCTGCATTTACTTTACCTATTCCACAAAGAATAAAAGCTAACTCATGTACACCATATCTCCCAGTATAAACATCAAAACCAGATTTTGAAGGAATATGACTCGTAGTAACACCAAGATTTCGTACAATACTCGTTAGTTCTTCTTCCATAGCACAAATTATGCCTATCATTTTATACCTCTAATTTTTTTCATCTATTTTCATCTGGTTATTAGCAAATAAATCCATTAAATTAGCAATCTCTTCTTTCAATTGCTGACGTGATACTACTCTATCAATCGCACCTTTTTCTAGTAAAAACTCAGCCCTTTGGAAGCCATCAGGTAATTTTTGGCGTACAGTTTGTTCAATCACTCTTTGACCTGCAAAACCTATCAATGCACCAGGCTCAGCAATTACAATATCACCTAGGAATGCAAAACTTGCTGAAACACCACCAAAAGTAGGATCAGTTAATATAGAAAAAAACGGTAAACTTTTTTTAGTTAAAAGAGTAAGTACGGCAGATGTTTTAGCCATCTGCATAAGAGAATTAACCCCCTCTTGCATCCGAGCTCCACCTGAAGCTGCTACACAAATAAACGGACAATTATTATCAACCGCAGCTTTTACTCCACGAATAAACCTCTCTCCTACAACTGAACCCATAGAGCCACCAATAAAACGAAACTCAAAAGCAGCAATTACAGCCTTTTGTCCTTTTATTGTTCCTTGCATAACAACTAGAGCATCATCTTCACTAATTTTAGCTTGAACATCAGTCAAGCGATCAGAATACTTTTTACTATCTTTAAACTTAAGAATGTCAAATGGTTTTACATCTGTTGCAATTTCTATTCTATCATCAGCATCAAGAAGCATATCTAGGCGTTCCCGTGCAGTTAACGAATGATGATGATTACACTTAGGACAAACCTTTAAGTTATTATCCAAATCAGTGTGATACAAAATTTCATTACAATTATTACATTTTCGCCACATTCCTTCTGGTACATTACTTTTAACATTTTCACCGTCTGTCGACTGAATTTTAGGCGGTAATAATTTACTCAACCAACTCATATTATAACCTTTTAAACATTAAGTATAAATTTATTTGCCCACTTGATTGGTGCTGTTTTATGTACCGAATTACCATTACTATCAACAGCTACAGTAACTGGCATATCTACAACATCAAACTCATAAATTGCTTCCATTCCAAGCTCTGCAAAAGCTATCACTTTAGCATTTTTAATAGCTTTAGATACCAAATAAGCAGCTCCTCCAACAGCGATTAAATACACTGATTTATTGTCGCGAATGGCATCAATTGCAGCATCTCCCCTTTCTGCTTTACCTATCATTCCAATTAGACCAGTTTGCTCTAACATTTGACGGGTAAATTTATCCATTCTAGTTGCCGTGGTCGGCCCCGCTGGGCCAACTACTTCATCACGCACAGGGTCAACAGGGCCTACATAGTATATAAATCTATTAGTGAAATCAACTGGTAATTTTTGACCACTATCTAATATTTCAACCATTTTTTTGTGAGCAGCATCTCGCCCTGTCAATATTTTACCACTTAATAATATAGTATCACCAGCTATCCATTTTGAGGTATCTATCTTAGTTATATCATTAACATTAACTCTATGGGTAGCTGCCCCCTTATCCCAAACAATATCAGGATAGTCCTCAAGTTGAGGCGGGTTAAACATAGCCTTACCACTACCATCTAATGTAAAATGCACATGTCTTGTAGCCGCACAATTTGGAATCATTGCTATTGGCTTACTTGCAGCATGGGTTGGATAGTCTAATATTTTAACATCTAAAACTGTTGTTAGCCCACCTAAACCTTGAGCCCCAATTCCTAAATTATTTATTTTTTGATATAGCTCAATTCGTAACTCTTCTAGTTTGTCATTCGCCCCTCGAGCTAATAATTCTGTCATATCAATTGGTGCCATAAGAGATTGTTTTGCCATTAACATAGCTTTTTCGGCAGTACCTCCAATCCCAATTCCAAGCATTCCAGGTGGACACCACCCAGCACCCATAGTTGGCACTGTTTTTAACACCCAATCAACTATTGAGTCAGATGGATTTAGCATTGCAAATTTAGATTTATTTTCTGAACCACCACCTTTAGCAGCAATTTCAACTTCGATAGTATTACCTGGTACTAGATTAAAATGTACAACGGCTGGAGCATTAGTCTTCGTATTTTGACGTGTAAAAGCAGGATCTTTTAAGATTGAAGCACGTAGCTTATTATCTGGGTGGGCATATGCTAGCTCTACACCTTGGTTCACCATATCTTGAACTGACATTGTAGCATCAACAAAGCTAACATCCATACCAACGGTGACAAAAGCACAAATAATTCCCGTATCTTGACAAATCGGACGCTTCCCCTCAGCACACATTTTAGAGTTTATCAATATTTGAGCGATTGCATCTTTAGCTGCTGGGGATTCTTCTTTATAATAAGCATCTCCCATAGCTTTAATAAAATCCTGTGGGTGATAGTATGAAATAAATTGTAAACTATCAGCAATTGATTCAATAAAATCATCTTGTTTAATTAAGGTCTTCATGTAAATTACCTCTTTCTCCATCATCAGCACTTTTTTCGTCATCCAAGCATTGGCTTAGATTCATACCCTTGCTATAGAATTACTATCACAAGATGCATAAACTTAGTCTTAAAGCAGTTATTATACCACGTTACTTATTAGCAAAAACCTCGTTGTATAATTCTTCCATCTTGGATTTAACAATCTCGTCAGGCTTGATTATACGACCCCACTCACGATTAGTTTCACCTGGGAGTTTATTAGTTGCATCAATCCCCATCTTACTACCTAAGCCTGATACTGGTGATGCAAAATCCAGATAATCAATAGGAGTATTATCTATTAAAGTAGTATCCCGCATAGGGTCAGACCTTGTAGTAATTGCCCAAATTACATCGTTCCAAGACCTAATATCTACATCATCATCAACCACTACGATAAATTTGGTATACATAAATTGACGTAAATAGCTCCATATTCCAAGCATAACTCGTTTAGCATGTCCTGGGTAGCGTTTTTTCATTGATACAATTGCCATTCTATAACTACACCCTTCTGGAGGTAGATAAAAATCAACTATTTCTGGAAATTGCTTTTGAATTAGAGGAACAAACACTTCATTTAGCGCAACCCCCAAAATAGCTGGTTCATCTATTGGCTTACCTGTATAGGTACTATGATAAATAGGGTTTTTACGTGTAGTAATTGTTTCAACTGTAAAAAC
>CANEUJ010000013.1 GCA_947441745.1 Neisseriaceae bacterium
ACAACACCTCCTGTTGCAAGTATATCTAAATTATCTCTAAAAGGAAAAAACGCATCTGAAGAACCAACACTACCACTAACTTCAAAACCAAATTCTTTGGCTTTATTCATAGCGATTTTACTAGAATCAATCCTTGACATTTGCCCTGCCCCAATGCCTATCGTCTGACCATTTTTTACTAAAACAATAGCATTTGATTTTACAAATCTCGCAACACTCCACGCAAATTGTAGATCTAATAACATTTCTTTATTTGGAATCTTCTTAGTTACTACTTTTAGATCATTAATATCAAGAGACTTATGCTCTGGAGTTTGCACCAACAATCCTCCACCAATTCTCTTATAGTCTAATCTATTGGTATTATTATCAAGTTTAATCTGAAGTACTCGTACATTAGCTTTTTTATTAAATACTTCCAAAGCTTCAGCTGTATAGTTTGGTGCTATTAATACTTCAACAAACTGCTTACTAATAGCATTTGCCACATCCAAATCTACAGTTACGTTAAATGCAATAATCCCACCAAAGCTACTAGTTGGATCACAAGAAAAAGCCCTAGTATATGAAGATAGTGCATCCTTACCCAAAGCAACTCCACAAGGATTTGCATGTTTTACTATTACACAAGTAGGTAAGCTAAACTGCTTCACACATTCCCATGCAGTGTCCGAATCAGCTAAGTTATTATAAGATAACTCCTTACCTTGTAATTGAGTAAAACTGGATAGTAACCCATCAATCTTGCCACTATCTTTATAAAAAGCCGCTGTTTGGTGCGAGTTTTCACCATAACGTAAGGTTTGCACTAGTTTGGCGGGAATAGTTAATTCTTCTGGATAAGTAACTTCTTCAGAAACTTGACGTGCTAGGTAATTACTAATTAAACTATCATAGTACGCGGTATGGCTAAATGCCTTCCCAGATAATTTAAGCCTAGTAATACTATCAACATTGCCATTGATATTTATTTGATTAAGAATTTCAGCATAATCACTTGGGTTTGTAATAATAATTACATCACGGTGATTTTTACTACTAGCCCTTATCATTGCAGGGCCACCAATATCAATATTTTCAATTGCATCTTCAAAAGTACAATTATCTTTATTAATTGTTGCTTCAAATGGATATAAATTTACGCATACTAAATCAATTGGAGTTATATTATGCGTTTTTAATTGTTCCAGATGATTTTTATCATCGCGTCTAGCTAATATTCCGCCATGGATTTTAGGATGTAGAGTTTTAACCCTACCATCTAAAATTTCTGGAAACTCAGTGATTGAAGCTACCTCTATTGCAGGAATATTATTTTGAATTAGGAGTTTGTACGTACCACCAGTCGATAATATTTCAATATTTAGTTTATGTAAGCCACTTGCGAATTCTAATAATCCATTTTTGTCTGATACGCTAATTAATGCACGTTTAATATTGTTCATTATTTTCCTTAAAAAATTAGGGCAAATATGCAATCTTGCTACTTTGACAATCCCGCACCTCATCAACTAAGTTGTCAAGTTTATTTAAAAAAATGACATACTCTCATAACCAAGGGATAAGGGCATGGATCCTAGATTCGCACTCAAACAGCAGAATCCGTAAGTCGAGGATGACGAATGAAACGTCATCCCAAACACGAACTCTTTGCTGTTTCGTCATGAGTTTGGGATCCATGCCATAACAGCATATTTAGTGCAAGGGCATGGATCCTCGATTCACACTCAAACAGCAGAATCCGTAAGTCGAGGATGACAGCCAAAAAACGTCATCCCAAACACGAACTCTTTGCTGTTTCGTCATGAGTTTGGGATCCATGCCCTAACAGCATCTATATATAAGGCGTTATTATCGCATATTTGTGCCTACCATTTCATGGTAATATTACACCTGTAGTTTATTTAAATAGGTGATTAAAATGGATGGAATAGTAGTTCTTATTTCGGGGCGTGGGAGCAATTTAGCCGCTATTTGTAAAAACAATCTAGCCCCCCAAATAAAATGCGTGATTAGTAACAAAGCTGATGCTCTTGGGATTAATATTGCCAAAGAATACAACATTCCCACTGAAGTTATCAATCATAAACCCTATAAAGACCGAACTGAATTTGATCAAGCCCTTGCCAAAACAATAGATAAATACAATCCAAAACTGATTGTTTTAGCTGGTTTTATGCGTATTTTAAGCCCATACTTTGTAAATCACTATCTAAATCGCTTAGTAAACATTCACCCATCTTTATTACCAGCATTTGTAGGGATAAATGCTCAGGAGCAAGCAATATCAGAAAAAGTAAAAGTAAGTGGAGTTACAGTTCACTATGTAACAGAACAACTAGATCATGGGCCTATAATTGCTCAAGGGGTAGTCAAAGTTTTATCCAATGATACTTCTGATAGTTTGTCACAACGGATTCTTGAAATTGAACATATTATTTATCCCTTTGCTATATCAAAAATCCTTAACAATCAAACTAAAATAATCGATCAAAAATATGTAGAAGTTATATATGATGAAAATGATCGTAGAATTTTAGGCAAACACCAATCTCAGATTTATTATTAACAGCTCTAAATTTCGGAAGTCATAATGGCAAAACTATTTCTTATTCCAACAACACTAGCTAATCCGATTAATGGACATGTGCTAACTAATGAACAATTAATTTTAATTAACCATCTAAATATATTTATAGTCGAAACCGCCAAAATCGGACGCCAGCACTTAAAGCAATTAAACCTAAGTAATTCATTACAAACCCTTACTATAATGGAATTAAATAAGCATCAACAAGATTTAATAGAGCTAATAACGCCCCTACTAAACGGTAATGATGTTGGGCTTTTATCTGATTGTGGACTACCTGCAGTTGCAGACCCTGGGAATCAGATAGTTAGACTCGCTCACGAAAACAATATCGAAGTAGTCCCATTAATTGGGCCAAGCTCACTATTATTAGCACTAATGAGTAGTGGTGTAAATGGTCAATCATTCGCTTTTAATGGCTATTTACCTATAGAAAAGTTTGAACGTAAACAAAAACTGAATTATCTAATATCTCAGGTTAATAACATCTCTCAAAGTCAAATAATTATTGAAGCTCCTTTTAGAAATCAACAATTACTAGAAACTATAATAAATGAATTACCCAATAATTTTCTTTTGAGTTTGGCAATAAATCTAATGAATAGCGAACAAAAAGTAATAAGCCACCCTATCAAGAAGTGGAAGACTTTAGCTATACTACCTGATATTAATAAGCAAGAGGTAGTTTTCGTATTTGGGGTATAATGAGTTGGCTAGAACCTTATACTATTAGCCTACTTCAGCACTTCATTTAAAATAGCTTGTTCTAATTCTTGTGTAGAAAATGAAGAATAATCCTTAAGAATTGTCATAGAAATAGAATCTTGTACCTTATAATCAAGGTGTGTTTTTAAAACTCCATAAAAATGATCATGAGCAATTATTATTAAACTTTCATATTTATTAGCATCTTTAGCATGTTTTAACAATAGAGCAATTTCTTTCGCAAAATCATCCTTTGTTACTTCCCTAGGGTTAGTTTTTGGCTGATATGTAGATCCTTCACCTAAAGCATAAGTTTTGTACCTCCCTGGACTATGATCTTCTAAATCATGAGCTTTTAGGCGACTAGCTTCATGATTTAATCCTTGGATAAAGTTTAAATTAGGATTGTGCAAGTTATCATAACAAGCAAATATTTTAAGCTTACTAGCATTAGCAACAACTACCCAGTATTTATTTTCATATAAGTTCATGGCTTTCTTTCTTAGTATATTATGCCATCTTATCCTTTATGCCCATATAAAAGCAACTAAATATTAAATCTAAAATTTATGCCATAAATTTATAAACCTAGCAGCAATATTTTATGCACAAAATTAAATTTGATCATAGAAAGTGATGTATTTATCACCATCATGATAAGCGTATAATGCCTGTGCTTGTGCTGTTGAACCAGTTGCTATATTACCAAACCTGTCTAAAGCAATTACTCCAATATAGTAACCTCTTTCATTACTCTCAGAAATAGCTTTATTAACTGCAACATTTAAATCCATCCCATCCTCTACTCGCGTATTAGCTTTAGCAGCAACTGCAAGATTAATAATCTGTTCACCAATACCAGTACACGCTATCCCCATACTACTAGTTGCATAGTTACCCGCAACTGTTGCACTATCACCTACACGCCCTGGAACTTCAAAGCCAACACCGCCAGTTGAAGTAGTAGCACAAATAACACCGTTACTGTCTAATGCGATTACACCAATAGTACCAGTTAAACCTTTTTTAAACTCCAAATACTCTTCATAGCGTCTAGGAGTTATAGGATTATAGTAAGGAATATTCAGTTTTTCTCGAGCAAATTTGGTAGCCATTTCACCACCCATAATACTATGCTGTTCTGACATCAACCGATGAGCAATTCTTGATGGGTACTGCACATCTTGAATATTCACCACTCCAGCAAATTTATTATTTAAGCTATCAATAATTGAAGCAGACATTCTCACCTGTCCATCTTGTTGTAATCTAGAACCAGTACCTGCATTAAATATAGGATCATCTTCCAATAGATTGGCAGCAAATAATGCCGCTTGTATCGCATCATCACATTGTAGTAAATTTTCATAAGATTTTTGGATAATTGGTAATAAATGTTCATGATAAGTAGCAAAAGTAGTATTTGCATCTTCATGAGCCCCACAACCACCGTGAATTATTATACGTGCTTTAGTCACTAAATATACTCCTAAACTAATTAACTAATCTTAATATGGATATGCTATATGGTTTAGTGCATCATAATGTGCACCTGATACCAAAGTATGCATCCGAATACCCACCAAACTAATCGGTTCATCTGATGATGCTTTATGAACTGAAGAATAATCAAGATGTGACATATCTACAATAGTTAGCATCCCACTACCAACGACCTCTATTACATTATCTGGCCCCAAAAATGCTCCAGTATCTTCATCAATTCCAATACCAGTTATAAATGGATTGTACGATAGAGCTGTTAATAGTCTCCCCAAGCGATCTCTTTGTGAAAAATGCTGATCAACTAAGATTTTATTCGTTAAACCCAATCCTGGAGCTAATACCACCATACTACCCCGAGGCATCAAACCTGGCTGCCCACCAGCTATCATATGTTCTGGTATAAAAGCGGCACCAGCAGACGTACCTGCAACATGAGTGCCTGCTTTATTTTTACTTCTAATTAATTGTGCGATTGGTGTTCCACCTAAAGTAGTTGATAATAATAACTGGTTGCCACCAGTCATAAAAATCCCTGTTGCTTCTTGGATTTTATCTAAATAATCCGTTTTTGAAGCATCCACCCGCTTTTGAATTTCTAAACTATAAGCGCATTTCACACCAAAACTCTTAAATAAATTTACATAACTCTCCCCAGTGTCAGATAGCTCAGATGCTGTTGGAATGATTACAATATTAGCATTTTTCCCGCCTGATAACTGTACAAATCTTTCTAAAACCTTAGGGTTTGCTAATTTACTTTCACGCCCTCCAATTGGGATTATATATCCTCTTTGTGTTTTTACATCAACCGTCATGTTTACCTCTTTTCAATTATATTAAATTAATTCTGTATGTTTGTGTAACTCTTCGAGAATCTTAGTTGTGCTTGAATGACATAAAAAAACACATACATCACCAGATTTAAGTGTCTTAAACGTGTACTCTAGTGCCTCTTCCTCATAGCCAATCATAATTAATTGGTCTTTTTTCATACCCTTTTTTAGTAATGTGGCTGCTATCATTTGACTTAATTCGCCAAGCTTCGCACCACGCAAATATTGGGGTAGCTCTTTTATAAGAACCACATCAACTTTATAGTCGATTGCGTTTTGACAAATACTATCTGTTAGCTCTACACGATCACCAGTATTTCCAAGTAACATATATAATTTTGAATGTTCATCCTTTAAATAATTACGCCCCATGCTTAAAATCGCTCTAATTGCAGATGGATTATGTGCAAAATCAAGAATTATCGTACCCCCGTTATATCTAAAAACATTAGCCCTTCCACGATTATTTTGTGCTGTATTCTCATATGTTTTTAAGCCTTTAGTAATTTCTTCCCAAGTAAAACCCAATACATATGATAAACAAATTGCATTCATCGCATTTTCAATATTATGTAATGCATTACCATTAACCGTAATTGGAGTATCAGAAAAACTTGCAATCATAAATTCATGTTCAAGATTTTTCCAATAAAAAGCATTATCCTTAATATAGCATATATGCTCTACATCTTTTATATATGGAGTTATTTCTGATAATGTTCGCTTGGTAATAATAATTTTTCTGCCCTGTACCTTATCTACAAACTTACACATTTCTTTATCATCTAGATTAATTATAGAATAACCATTGCTATCTACAGCTTTATAAACCAAACTTTTGGTCTCAGCCATAGATGATAAATTTTCAATACCATCTAGTCCCATATGGTCTTCAGATATATTAATAACAGTTGAACCTTTTACATAATTAGCAATTACTCCACGCCTAACCAATCCCCCCCGAGCAACCTCTAATACCGCAATCTCAACATTAGGATTCATCATAACTTCCAAACTACCTGATGGCCCTGACAAATCTCCCTCTTCTACAACTTCATCACCGATCATTACCCAATCTGTAGAGCAGTAGCCAACCGTCTTACCAGAAATACTTGCTATATAAGCTACCATTCTAACAGTGGTTGTTTTACCATTAGTCCCAGTTACTAATACAGCTGGTACTTCTTTAATATTATCCCAAGGAATATCTTTTAGAGAAATATCTTTCATATCAGCTCTAAATCCATATTTACCAGAACCTATACAAATATTAGACTTATTAATAAAAACATTGAGGGAGCGTTTAGATGCTTCTTTGCATATTTCACGATGTTTTAAATTGCGTTCCTGACTAATCTCAGATTCAATGTTATCAAGTATTTTCTCTAATGGATAAAATTCACCACTAGTATATTTATTATAAACCGAATCCCAAATTTGGCATAAAACACTCATTCCACAATTTAATAAATCTGGAGTAAAAGATACTGCATATTTAAAACCTTGACTATATATGCGAATTCCAGTTTTATATTCGGTTAAATTTAATGCTGCCATTACTCTTTTTAATTCAATTTCCCAAAGTTTGATAAACTCTGGAATAGACTCTATGTCTTCACCCGACAATAAAATATCAAGAACAGCACCAGTATCATTAAAGTATATATTTGCCCCCATCAACCTCGTATCAGAAATATATGGTTTCTTAGTGGATGCTACTTGCTTGAAATCAACCACTTGCCCCCAACTACGTTTTATCTTATCAACTAATAACACCACTAAATCACCATCTAGTGCATTTTTAAGAGCATAATCAATACTAGATACCTCATCAAGGATAACTATAATATTCTCATCTTTAATTCCATTATCAATCAAGCTTTGTTTGAGTATTTTAGGAACATCACCACTATTTCGCCCCCTTAAGCCATCATCTTGTTTGATAATATAATTATCAAAATATAAAGATGCTAAACGTCCAAACTCTATAATATCTTCATCACGCCTATCACCTGGTGCTGACAACAATAATGTACGCTTAGATTTCACTTCCATTCTTTGGGATAATTCACCAATTACTTTAAGTGCTGCTGGATTGTGTGCATAATCCATCAATACTTTAAATGGATACTCATCATAAATATTTAGGCGTCCTGGAACTTGAGAGAAATCAGTCTTGAAAGTTAATAATCCGTTTTTAATGTTTTCTAAACTCATTCCCATGCTATAACAAATCGCAACAGCAAACATTGAATTTTGTACATTATGCATTGCTAGACCTTCGATTGTTGCTGGAATTAAATTTGCAAATAATACCTGTTTCTCGTGATTCTTATCGTGTACAACAATACCATTTTGATTTTTTTCTAAAACTACTGCACAACCACCTAACATTATATGTTCTTTAACTAATTGATTGTCATCTTCCATTGTAACATACAAAATATTATTAGCCGTAATATAGGGTGACATTTTTTGACACTCTATATCATCGGCATTAAGTACTGCAGTATCATGAGCTGACTCAATAACCATTCTCTTAATTTTAGCCAAATCTTCAATAGAGTTCACGCCACCTAAACCAATATGATCAGCTGTTACATTAAGACATGCCCCAACATTACAATAATTATAACCTATCCCTTGTCTAAGTAAGCCACCTCTTGCAGTTTCAAGTACCGCCACCTCAACTAATGGGTTATCTAAAACCATCTTTGCTGATCTAGGGCCTGTCGTATCACCTTCAAATATCAAATTACCATCAATATAAATACCATCTGTAGTAGTTAATCCAACAACCTTACCTGATAATTTCCACATATGAGCTACCATTCTTGAAGTGGTAGTCTTGCCATTAGTACCAGTTATTGCAGCAATCTGAGTTTCATTTATATTATTCGTGATAGTGTTCATGCAGTAAAGCTCCAAAAAATTTACTATGAGTACAGTAATTTATTTAATAAAGCTCGGACTGTCAGTGCAACTTCCGAAGCTAATATTCCAGTATAACCAATAGAATTTGCCATGGATTCTGCAGCACTACCGTGCAAATACACAGCTAGTCTTAGAGCATCAGATAACCCCATACCTTGAGCTATAAATGCCGCTATTATGCCACAAAGTGTATCACCCTGACCAGCATTTGATAATGCCATATTACCAGTTTGATTAAGATATATACTATCATTATCTTTTATTAATGAACCCGCACCTTTTATAAGGGTTACGGCATTGAATTGGAGGTACATACTGTTTAATGCTTTAAATCGATTGCTATTTATTTCTGGTACCGTTGTTTTTAATAACCTCGCAGCTTCACCTGGATGTGGCGTAATAATTTTATTTGGTAGAACCCTAAGTTGCGATTCTAACTCTGGATTTTTGGCTATCAAATTAAGAGCATCTGCATCAAAAATAAACTTAGCTTGTGTCTTATGTTTTAGTATTTTTCTTAAGAAATTAATTGCAACTTGATCTTCTCCAAACCCAGTCCCAACCACAATTACAGAATATTGCTCTATGTTTTTTAATACATCTTTTGGTTTAGCTTGCATTAATTCTGGCATAACCACATCAGATACAAAATTCTTATCTAAGGGACATAAGATAACTTTACCACTACCACAAAGCATAGCAGAGCGTCCCGCAAGATACAAAGCCCCATGCATCCCAATATTACCACCAACAATTAATACAGTACCAAATGTACCTTTATTAGTATTATATGTTTTACGTACTAAAGGCGAATAATCAATAGTGCTTAACTCATTAGTTACTACATCTGGAGTGATAGCTTTGGCTATTTTAAAATCATCTATATTAACTAAGGTTTCAATTGATAATTTACCAACCAAATCAATACCACTTCCTGTATAAAACCCAGGTTTATCACTAATAAAAGTAATAGTATGACAAGCCATAATCGCATTACCAAAAACTTCACCAGTAAATGGATCAAGACCTGTTGGAGTATCAACGGATAAAACAAAACTACCACTTTGATTAACCAAATCAATTAAATTATTTAGTTTCGGGTCAAGATAATATGTAATCCCTATACCAATAATCGCATCAATAATTAAATTATATGAAGCTAATGATGTGGGAATTCTAGTAAGTACCCTGCCTTTTAATTCGATAAAATCATTGATTAATGACTCTGTGGTAGGGTTTAAGTTTTTGGCAACTGGAAGTATAGTGACCGCATAACCTGCATTTAGTAAATTAATTGCAGCAATTACACCATCACCACCATTATTACCACGCCCAACAATTACTAGAACCTTATCTTTATTTGAGCGATTTTTAGTAACCCAAAGCGCAATTTTAGACCCAGCAATTTCCATTATGTTTAATTTAAACTTATTAATTGCGTCAGCTTCAATATGGCGAATTTGTGCAATACTTAAAAAACGCTGTTGCATTAGTTCCTACTTACTTAATAACTGCTGCAATTCGCCTGATTCATACATTTCTGCGATAATATCAGACCCACCAATTAATTCACCATTAATATATAATTGCGGAATAGTTGGCCAATTAGAGTACTCTTTTATACCTTGACGAATTTCATCATCTGCTAAAACATTAATACTTAAATACTCTTTAACTCCGCATAAAGATAATATCTTAGCAGCACGCCCCGAAAACCCACATAAAGGAAATTTAGGATCGCCTTTCATATAAAGTACTACTTTATTATTCGTTACTTGTTGTTTGATTTTTTCTAATACTGTCATTTTATCACCTATAAAAAATATTATTAATTTTTAAACACATTAAGTTTTTTTGCTACTTTAGTATAAGATAAACTGAGATAATCAGGTAATCCATTACTATATTCTGGATAATCTTCACCAGAAATCAATGGCTCCATATATTCGCGACATTTTTGAGTGATATGAAAACCTTCCTCATCTATAAAATCTCGCGGCATAAATTTCTCTTTATTTGCTATATCGTGTAATGGTGCATGAGCCACTTCCCACAAATATGGATCTTGTGAAATACGCTTAATATATGCCATTATGGCATTTTGCCCATCAATTGCAAACTGTACACCTGCATGACCTACACAATAAGCTTGCTCTACATCAGTTTTTGAGGATAAATGTCTTGCTGAACGTTGTAAATAATCAGCAATTGCAAAATGCTGTTTAAATCCAAGCTTTAACTCAATTAAATCAGACAATATATTAGCAACCCCACCTAATTTAGCATGTCCAAAATCATCTCGGGAGTTTTCCGCTTCTCCAAGTCCAACTCCATTTTTATCACAAATACCTTCTGAAGCAGCAATTACACAATAACCAACACTCTCAACTACTACTTTAACTTTATTAAGGAACTTCTCTTCATCAAAAGGAATTTCAGGAAATAATATTATATGGGGAGGGGTATGATTATCAGTACTGGCTACACCACAGCCAGCGGCAATCCATCCAGCATTTCTACCCATTACTTCAAGGATAAACACCTTAGTTGAACTAGCATACATTGATTTTAAATCAATACCTGCTTCTCTTATAGATGTTGCCACATACTTAGCAACTGACCCAAAACCTGGGCAATTATCAGTGACTACCAAATCATTATCAATTGTTTTAGGTATATGCACTGCTTTGATTGGGTATCCTAATTGCTCCGCAATTTGGGATACTTTAAGACATGTATCAGCAGAATCATTGCCACCATTATAAAAGAAGTATTCGATATTATAAGCAGCAAATACCTCAATAATTCTCTCATATTCTTTACGACTTTGCTCCAAACTTTTTAGCTTATATCTACAAGAACCAAATACTCCACCAGGAGTTTGACGAAGTTTTTTTATTTCAATTTCAGTTAATGAAGTAGTATCAATTAGTTCTTCATTAAGAACCCCAAGGATACCATTTTCAGCAGCATACAAAATACCTTTGTTATGGATTCTCCAATTATTAATAACTCCCGCAGCTGAGGCGTTAATAACAGAGGTAACCCCTCCTGATTGAGCATAAATCGCATTAGCCATAATTAACAACCTCCATTAATATTTATTGCAAACTCTATTGCATGAATCAAACTTTCACTATTGGCTAATCCAGTTCCCGAAATATTGACCGCAGTACCATGATCTACTGATGTGCGAACTATTGGTAAGCCAAGAGTGACATTTATACCAGACTCAAATCCTGAATACTTCAACACAGGTAAACCTTGATCATGATACATTGCCAAAATAACATCATATTCTCCTGCAGATAAAAAAATACTATCTGCAGAATGGCTACCACTTACATTATAACCATTAGCTATCCATTCATTAATTACTGGATTAATGATTTCTATTTCTTCTAGCCCAATATACCCCCCATCTCCTGCATGTGGATTTAAACCACAAACAGCAATCCTCGGATTAGATATTTTATATTTATCTTTAAAATAATCAATAATTATTTTAAGAGTTTGATTCAAATTATTGCACGTAACTTGTAATGCTACCTCTTTTAAAGGTAAATGCGTAGTTAATAGCGCTACCTTCATATCCTTATTGGCTAACATCATAACAACTTTATCAACCTGAAATTTCTGAGCCAAATACTCAGTATGTCCCAAAAACTTGACTCCTGATTGATTAATTACCTCTTTATTAACTGGTGCGGTAACTATAGATTTTGCAAAGCCCATCTTACATAAATTAATTCCCCAATCAATAGTTTTTAATACATAAGCTGAGTTCTCTGGGTTTAAAACCCCAGCAATGACAGCATTGGGACATTCTATATCTAGTACTCGTAACTTTGCTGAAGGTTTTAAATCTACTAAATCACGAACCTCAATAACTTCAATACGTATATCTTTATTTAAAGCCCTAGCACGCGATTTTAGTACATTAACATCCCCAATAATAACCACCGCTTGAGCAAATTGATGCTTCACAACATCAAGACAGATATCAGGGCCAATCCCTGCTGGTTCGCCCATTGTAACTAAAATAGGATACATCTTATTACTCATCATTCATTTTAACATAAGCAGCATCACGAATATTTCTTTGCCACTCAATATATAGGGTATTTGCCTTACTGTCATGAATCTCCTGACGTATTTCGGCTTTTTCTCTATCATTAGCCAAATTTGCATCACGAATTGCTAAAACCTCTAAGATATGCCAACCAAAAGGTGAATGAATGGGTTCACTTATAATACCAATAGGTGTATTAATTACCGCACTTTCAAAAGCAGGTACTGTATCGCCACGACTAATCCACCCAAGATCTCCATCTTTGATACTACTTGTATCCTGTGAGTATGTTTTGGCATAACTTGCAAAACTATCACTTTCTACTTGAGGGTTTTTAGGCTTTTGTAGAATTTTATTACGTATTTCAACAATTTTTTGATACGCCTCATTATTGCTTGTTGCTTCATTGGTTTTAATTAATATATGTCGAACGTGGTACTGATGCACCATCTGAGGAACTCCATGTTTTTTTATATCATTAATTTTAAAAATAAAAAACCCTACTGATAAATGAATAATACTTGTAATTCCACCAACACCAACACCCTCAAAATTCTTTAGAATATCAGGAGGTAATACAGCATTACTTTTCCAGCCTAACACACCGCCAGTTAGAGCATTTGGAGAATTAGAATATTTAGCTGATACTTTATAAAATGGATTACCACTTTTTAACTCATTATAAGCGGCTATTGCCAAATTTTGCTTCTGCTCAACAATATCTGGAGTTGCATTATCAGGAACACCTACTATAATATCAGATAAATTATAATCTACCCTGTTTTTATAAGCTTCGCTGTTTAAAACCAGATCTACTTCGTGTTCATTAACACTCACCCGACCATCTACTTCTCTTTGTTTTAGTTTATCAATCGTAATTTGATCATTAATTTGTTTTTTAAACCGATCAAATGTGAAGCCTTGTTTCATAATGTATTGTTTAAAATGCTCTAGATCCATATTATTTTGACTAGCAATATTATTTATCGCACCTGCAACTTCAATATCAGTAGTTTTTATTCCAGTTCTGGTAGCAAAATCCAACTCAATCTTTTGCATAATTAATTCATCAATTACACGCTTACGAATATCATCGGAACTTGGAGGAGGTAAACCTTTTTGTTTATATGTTTGCATAGTTTGAGTAACTTGATTATTAACTTCAACTGTAGTTATAACGCCTCTATTTACATAAGCTACTATTTTATTGACTGTTGTTACTGGTGAATTTAACTTGTGATTTATGCTTTCATAATTTGCATAATAAGCAGTACTTGCATTTGGTAATGGTACATTTAAAAGTGATGACTCTATATGTTTATTGCTACTACTTACAGCTATTGGAGTTGTAGAATTATCACCTCTTTGCATTGCACCTGCAAAAACAAATTGCCCAATCATCATAACAACTATGAAGATTAAATTATAAATATAGTAATACATTTAAATATAGATCCTAATGAATATTGGTAATTGGAGTAAATCCAGGAATATTATTAACTGGCATATACCCTGGAATGTTCAAACGTAAATCACTAGTTGGATCAGACCCTAGATCTGCCAAACCTTTTAATTGAAATTGTAAAAAATACGCATTTGTTCTTTGTGTAACATTGGTAATATAGTTTTCATACAACATTTTCATATTCCAGCATCCAGCATTATATTCTAATCCACTCAATAAATTAAGGATAGTTCCAGCAGTAAAATCATAATTAGCTCGCCCATCAAATAACCAGCGGTTACCATATATTGGCCATTGCCCCGACAAATCAAGCGCATACTGATTTTCATAAGTAACTGGCTGGAATAACTGCCCTGGGGTATATGCATAATATAATAAAGGCTGTTGATATTGATAAGAAAAGCGTGCATTTAATATCTTATATGGCTCTGGATTATATCTTATTGTTGCATTATATGCATCTAAAGTCTGATAAACAGTACTATACTGAAAGTTCAGATTCGAATTTAAATTTGGTGTCCATTTATTACCTAACTCTGCAATCACATTTGGCTGAGGTAAAAATAATTGAGCATTTTGAGTAGTATTTCCATAAATAAAATTATTTTCAGTTGTCACAAAATAACGATATCCTAAGCCCCAATTTGAAAACTCCACACCTGTATTATCATTTATTAATTTAGAATTTATACCAACTGTAATGTCATTTGCCATATTAATTCTATCATCTCCAACAAATCTATTTTCACTAAATAATTGGCTTATATTATAAGTAGCTGGTGCCGTATCAAATAATGGTAGATTATTTTGATTCACCTCTGGAATATATAAATAATAAATACGTGGCTCTAATGTTTGGGCATAAGAACTACTACCCAAATTAAAAGGACGCTCAAAAACCAAACCGCTATCTATTGAGCTAATCGGGACATTACGATCCACTGTTGAAGGGGCATTTTGCACATCTGGGTATGAAGATAACTGATAGTTAGTATAACTCCAACCAAATTTAGGATTAACAAAGCCCCATTGATTTTGCATCGGCAAAGTTAAGCTTGGATAAACCACACTTCTCGTACCAGTTTGTAACTGCCCACTAGTAAAATTAGTATATTGACTATGCAGATTCATCATTAAGCCGCCACTATCTGATAGTATATACTGAGGTTTTACATCAAGAGTAACTTGTGGTGCAACTGCATAAATTGGCGATACTTGTGGCTGATTAATTGGTTGTAGTGTTTGAAAACTTTGTATTTTGATACCAAACACCCCCCAAGTAGGAATGTAATTAGCATAGATAGATTGGTTTAAATTTATATTATCAACTGTAGAATTAAAATTCCCAAAATTAACAAAATAGTTATTATCTGAAACTTTATTATAATTATAACCTACATGTAAATCTGGTAAAATGGTATGATCATCAATAAAATGATTATAATATCTATATTGATTTGTTGCCATATCTTCTGGCACTTGTTCAGTATATAAAATCCCACTGCCATTGGCATTTTGATACCGAAACTGATCTGTTAACATAAAACCATCTGCGGTGTAGTATTTACCATCTATTGTCATATCATAGTTTGGTGCTATATTCCAATAATAAGGGATTCCAACAAATACCGAGTTATTAGATGCACCATTAGCAAACTGACCACTCATAACCCCAAACTCTGGGGCTAAAAATCCAGACTTTCTAATTCCAAGTGGGAACTGAAAGTAAGGAAATGATGCTATCTGAATTGACTCTATATAAAGCTTTGCATTACGAGCATTACCCTGTGCATCTTGATAGTCAAAAGTTGTCGAATCCGAAGTAATATGCCATGCTGGATTACTTGGATCACAAGTAGTTAGATAACCATTATTAACTTGCAATTGTTTTTTATTGATTAAGCGAATTGAATCTCCATTTGCATACATATCATCCCTACTATCTTTTAGGGTTGCGTTTTTAATTATGCCAGTATTTAAGTCCATATAATAATCAATCCACTTACCCTCGATAGCACTATATTCTTTGGTTAAAACAACATTACCACCAGCAACCGCGTGTTTGGTGGATTCATCAAAAGATAGCCAGTCTGAATTGATTGTATCTCCACCTCTATAAGCCTCTACTCGTCCACTAGCAAAGCTAGTACCACCTTTTTGCCCAGTTATACTATCGGCTTTCATAACCATAGCAGTTGATTCAGATACTTTGGCACTAGCTACCTTATCAGAACCTGATTTTTGATACCAATAATAATCACGTACATCACACGATGGGTAATTTGGTTTACCACTGGGAACTAAAGAATCTAAAGATTGAAAACTATTATCATTTGATCCATATACCCAAGAAGAGATAACACTAAAGCTTAGATAAGCTATTAGTAATCTTAAATACTTACGCAAATGAATCATTAATTATTTTACCAATATAAATTATTTTAGGGCTACAATACTGTGTGAATTTTATTTAAATACTTAAAGTTATGCTAAAATCCCTATATTATATCAAAAATTGGATGGTTAGACTATTGAAATCAAATAATATTGTTGCTACCGCAACTGCACATGGCTATGCTGGGATTGGCGTCATTCGTATTTCAGGTACTGATGCACTTGAAATAGCTTGCCAATTAACTCATCATAAAACCCTCACTCCAAGACTTGCAACTTATACAAAACTTTACTCGTCTAAGGATGAAATTTTAGACTCTGGCTTAGTTATTTATTTTAAATCCCCAAACTCTTTTACCGGTGAAGATGTAGTTGAACTGCAAGGGCATGGTAGTCCTATCGCACTTCAAATGATTGTACAGCGGTGTTTAGAGCTAGGATGTCATATGGCGGAACCTGGTGAATTTAGTAGACTTGCTTATCTTAATGGCAAAATTGATTTAGTACAAGCTGAGAGTATTATAGATCTAATCCATGCCGAGAGTGAAGCAACTGCCAAAGGAGCTCTCAAATCTCTACATGGAGAATTTTCGCGCCAAATAAATGTTATTAATGAACAACTGATTGACTTACGCATGTTTGTTGAAGCTACACTTGATTTTCCTGAAGAAGACATTGAGTTTATCGCAAACGCCAAAATACGTGATAAATTAACTATTTTAGTAGAATCAATGGAAAAATTATTATCTAATACGACTCAAGGAGTATTACTTAATAATGGGGCTAATATTGTAATTATTGGCCGTCCTAATGTAGGAAAATCAAGCCTATTAAATGCTCTTGCTAATGAAGATATCGCGATAGTTACCGATATTGCTGGAACTACCAGAGATATTGTAAAAGAAAAAATTAATATTAATGGTATTGCATTTAACATTATCGATACGGCAGGAATCCGTGATACTACTGATGTAGTTGAAAAAATTGGAATTGAACGAGCATTTAATGCGGCTAATAGTGCTGATATATGCTTAGTATTAGTTGATGCTATTATTGGTTTAACTAGCACTGACACTAGTATGCTTAGTTCTGTACCATCAACCATACCCAAAATATTTGTGCATAACAAAGTTGATCTCTTGGGCTCCATAACTCCTGTTAGTAAAAAACTGGGAGATACACATATATATATTTCTGCCAAAATCGGTACTGGAATAGATACCCTACGTACTGAAATTTTGAAAACGGTTGGGTTTGACAACAATAATAACGATGTATTTATCGCTAGAACTCGTCATTTAGATGCAATTAAACGAAGCGTAGAACACATACACCTTGGGTTTTACCATTGGAGTAATTTAGAAATCTTAGCTGAAGAACTAAGATATGCACATAATAGCCTTAGTGAAATCACCGGCGAATTTAGCTCTGATGACCTACTAGGCGAAATCTTTAGCAGGTTTTGCATCGGCAAGTAGCGTTTGTTGAGGACATTCTTTGTATTTCACCCCCCATGAAGAAAACACTATTCCCTAGATCATCCCAGACCAAAACCTGATGCTGTTACAACCTTCTTGCACGTCATCCCAGACCAAAACCTGATGCTGTTGGTATAGAATCTGGGATCCATGCTCTAATTATTACTTATATTAAATTTAAAAATATATCTATAATAGCACGATTTTAGAATTTATTTTTTGGGTGGTGCTTCTTTAAGCAGTACACATAATTGAATTTTTTTATCACCACCAAAAATACACTTAAGCACGGCTTTATTATCTGTAGATAAGGTGATTTTTTCTAAAAGAACACTAGGAGATGGACTTGCATCTAATGCATCAGTTACTGCAAGTCCAGGATTGTATTCAGAGCTATCGCCCCCAGTTATTTCTTTTTCGAAAACATCTTTAGTAACCTTGCAATTTTTATTGATCCACTGTGAAGAGCGCTCTGAATTTAATATCAATTTATTACACATATAATCTGACTTAACATCGCTTACTGCATACGAAAAATTTAATGAGCAGAAAAAAGTCAAGAATAGTGAAGCTTTTAATTTCATCTAATAATCCTTACTAAAATTAATAATTAAATCGCATTTTATATAACTAATAAGTATATGATAAATACACCTGATTTAAAAACCTTGATGATGAAGTTGGGTTAGTATCAGGGTTTGTTTGGTACGCAAAAATACTAAACACGCTAAGCCCTCGCACCTGAGGTATTGCATAGAAAAACTGTAGGTCGTACTCTTTTGTTCCATCCCAAATTGGATCTGAGCTACTATAGTTTCCATAAACTGGTTGCACCCACAAATTTCCATTTAAAAAACTAAACTTTGTAAATACCTTA